>CAZIMH010000399.1:1381-2688 GCA_964540155.1 uncultured Saprospiraceae bacterium | reverse complement strand
AGATAATATATGAAGGATTAATCGAAGAAACCATCTTTCATGTCACAGAATCTGGTGATGGATTTACTTATTTGTACGGCCATGAAACTTCGGGGGTCATTACTATAGAAAAAAGGAGTCCTGACCTTGAATCCATATGGAAAATTGAGCATCCGACCAGTGAGGTACATGGCTTTTATTTTAGGCCAGGCATTGTATTAACTCCTGAAGACGGCTCTCATGTCATTGCATTAGGGGGAGAGATAACAAAAGTAGATATAGCAGGTAATCTTCAGTGGCAAACGCGTCCGACGAACAATCGCTTTGTCTTTCATGATATGATTGATAACGGAATAGGTTACTTATTAGTCGGTATAAATGATGGCAGTTGTAGCTGCCCTGTGGTACTGCAAATTGATTACGAAGGTATCTATCAATGGCATAAAGAGTATGAGGATAGGAGATTCGAATTCAATAATGTCATCAGCTTACCCAATGGAAATCCATTAGTTACCTATCCTTACTCTGATGGCAGTTTGATAGAAATGTCACAAGAAGGAGAAATAATAAATGAGCACTTTTTTGACAGGGAAGTTCTCTCGATAACTTCAAATAGTCTAATACAATCAAATGATGGTGGATTTCTAGTTGTAGGCAACTCTATAACATGTCCAGATTCATGCAACAATCCTGACCTAAGTGAACATCACGCAATCTTATCTAAATTTGATGGCAATATTAATCATCTCTGGACGAAAGAATATGGTGGCATCCTTGATAGAAATAGGTTTAGGACAATCCATTTACAAAATGACAATACGATGTTCCTATTAGGAGAAGGAAACATACCGCGTACTGCAGTAGACCCGCAGGCTGAATACTCTCTTTTCCATGTAACTTCTGATGGAGATATTATTAATGAACAAATATTCGACACTAAAAACCTCTATAATTTTTCAGCTGGGTTGACTTTCAATCAAAATTGTGAAATAAATCTTTGGGGCTCAACCTACAATACGCAAATAAGCCAAGGTGGTTTTGGTTTTGACCACGAAGTGCTTTGCATTAGATCTTCAAATACCAGCTCTATCTCAACTGTAAATGATAAACCGGCATTGGTGATTTATCCAAATCCTGTTGAAACTTACTTGCATTTCGAAGATGCAGACTTAGAAAATGTGGAGGTTCAGATTACAAATGTTACTGGGGTAGTTTTCGAGTCAAAGAAAATAAAAGGACTAAAGATTTCGATGGACAACTTGCCAAACGATGTTTACTTCTTAACTCTTATAGATCCAAAGACCAGCGCAACTACTGCATCTAAAGTA
>CAZIMH010000399.1:0-1281 GCA_964540155.1 uncultured Saprospiraceae bacterium | reverse complement strand
AAATTAAAATACAATAATGAAGAATATTCTATTTTTTATCTTTCTCTTCTGGATCAGTTATAGTCTAGACTTACAATCACAGGTAGAAGTCCTCGTATTTGATGAAAGTGTAGATCAGGATCAATATGTATTTAGATTTCGTTTTCAAGAAAGTTCTCTTATAGATAGGTGCGGTAACAAACTTGCGTCTTGGGAGCACGATACTTCTGTTGGATTGACCTCGTCACTTACTCATGATGGTCAATTATTAAGATCGGGTAAAATATCAGGTTGCTGCTTACAAACAAGTGAAGGTGGTTTAATAGAATTAATAGATTTCGATGGAAATGTTAATTGGTCTTATCCGTTTGCCAATGATTCTTTACAACAACATCATGATCTCCATTATATGCCTAATGGCAATATCATGTTCCTTGTATGGGAGACAGTAAATCTTGACGAACGAATAGAACTAGGTAAGGAAATACTTGGTTCTGAATTATGGACTGAATCCATCTACGAAATAAAGCCTATTGGAGAAGATGACTTCGAAATGGTCTGGGAATGGCACCTCGCTGATCACCTAATACAAGATATAGATTCAACTAAAAGTAATTATGCTCGCATAGACACATCACTTAATAAAGTAGATGTAAATTACATGGGGCCATTACAATTTTCTGTAAGAGATTGGTGGCACGTCAATGCACTAGATTATAATGAGGAAAGAGACGAAATACTTATCAATTCTAGGGCAAATGGAGAATTGTGGATTATAGATCACAGCACAACTTCTGAAGAGGCAAGAGGAGATACAGGTGGTAATAGAAATAAAGGGGGCGGACTATTATTTAGGTGGGGAAACCCAGAGGCATATAGACAAGGTGACATTGATGATCTTAGAATGTTTGGCTCTCATGGTCATAACTGGATAAAAGAGGGCTTACCTAATGCAGGTAAAATTTTATTTTTTAACAATGGTGTTGAAAGGCCAGGTGAGGATTTTTTCTCGACTATAGAGTTGCTGGACCCAATGATAGACAATGAGTCTAACTATATCATAGAAAACTCACAATTTGCCATAAATAGTACTGAGGTAGTTTATGGCAATGCCGATACAGAATTATTCGGATCGAGTTTTCAGTCAAATGCTCAACAATTGAATTCTGGCGGTTTCTTAATTAATTCACATGGAGAAAATCGGTTATTCGAGATTAACAATGAAAATGAAATCATTTGGGAAATTAAAACAAACTTAGGTTTCGAATCTTTTCTATACCCTGCGGATTTTACAGGATTTGA
>CAZIMH010000398.1:0-2717 GCA_964540155.1 uncultured Saprospiraceae bacterium | reverse complement strand
CTCTTTGCTACTCAAATAGCTGCAGGTGAAGAAAACAATCTCAGACTCAGAATATATGGAGAGAAAGGAGGCTTGGATTGGTCACAGATGGAGCCAAATACTTTATTACTCAGATCGCTGGACAAACCGATGGAAGTCAGGAGAACTGGCGTAGGCAAACAGTACCCGCAGACCGCTCATGCGATTCGAATTCCTGCAGGTCATCCAGAAGGATTCTTGGAAGCCTTCGCCAATATTTATAAAAATTTTGCGCTTACACTAAATGATATCAATCAAGGCAAAAAGCCTAAAAGCTTGCACCTTGACTTCCCGACTATAGAGGATGGTCTGCGTGGAATGCGCTTTATAGAAAAAGTACTAGAGTCATCCAAGAGTAAGCAGAAATGGACCAAATTTTAAAAAGAAAAATATGAAAACGATTAAAGGACCAGCTGTATTTTTAGCGCAGTTTGTCGGTAAAAAAAAGCCATACAATAATCTAGATAATTTGTGTAAATGGGCAGCCGGTCTAGGCTACAAAGCGATACAGATCCCTACTTGGGAGTCATCCCTTATTGACTTAGAGAAAGCAGCCAAGAGTAAAACCTATTGTCAAGAACTAAAGGGCAAAGTTGCTTCTTATGGTTTGGAAATTTCTGAGCTCTCAACCCATTTACAAGGACAATTAGTTGCTGTCAATCCTGCCTATGATAGCATGTTTGACGGATTTGCGCCTAAGGCTGTACAAGGCAAATCCAAAGCAAGAACCAAATGGGCCATCAAAACAGTCAAGCAAGCACTAACTGCCAGCAAGAACCTTGGACTCAAAGTCCACGCTACATTTTCTGGGGCCCTCATGTGGCATACGGTTTATCCTTGGCCACAGCGACCAGCAGGCTTGGTAGAGTTGGGATTTCAAGAACTTGCCAAGCGATGGTTACCCATTCTTGATCATGCTAAAAAAGTCGGTGTGGATGTTTGTTATGAGATTCATGCGAGTGAGGACTTGCATGACGGCATCACCTTCGAAAGATTTCTTAAGGCAACGGGTAATCACTCTAGAGTCAAAATTCTATATGACCCGAGTCATTACATCTTACAACAGATGGACTATTTAGAATTTATAGATATCTATCACGACAAGATCAAAATGTTTCATGTCAAGGATGCGGAATTCAATCCGACTGGACGGTCAGGTGTATACGGAGGCTATCAGGACTGGATCGATAGGCCTGGTCGTTTTCGCTCGTTAGGAGATGGACAGGTTGACTTCAAGAGTATCTTTTCCAAACTGACTCAGTATGGTTATGATGGCTGGGCAGTGATGGAGTGGGAATGTTGTATTAAATCTCCAGAACAAGGAGCGGCAGAAGGAGCGCCATTTATCGCCTCCCATATCATAGATGCTACAAAGAAAGCTTTTGATGATTTTGCAGGTGGTGGCGCTAATAAAACTATGAATAAAAAAATATTGGGTTTATGAGAAATTTAGTGGTATTACTTGTCGTACTCTTGGTTTCTTGTAAAAACCAACCACAGCCTAGCCAAACTACTTCTGACAAACTTGCTGCAGATTCTGAATCTGATTCTGTACACAAAGCGTCTGGAGTTATAATAGATGGCGTGGCTAATGAAGCAGCGTGGGCTGAAGCAGAATGGCAAGCGATAGATCAGGTCTGGATAGGTAAAGCACTTAGCGATGATGATTTCAAAGGCCAGTATAAATTACTCTGGGATGAGAATCATCTTTACGTATTGGCAGAAATTCATGACGATACATTGATGGACATTCATGCTGATCCAATAGACCACTACTGGGATGATGATTGCTTGGAGGTTTTTATTGACGAAGATGCCTCTAGAGGTGATCACCAGTACAACCATAATGCATTTGCCTATCATATAGCACTTGATAATAAAGTAGCAGATATCGGTACTAATAAAGAACCGCAGTTATATGATCACGTGGAATGCAAAAGAATAATGAATGGGAAGAAAGCACTCTGGGAGTTGGCCATTACAGTATATAATGACACTTACGTCGACGGTGGAGATAATCAAAAGGTCAAATTATCTTCTGACAAAAAGTTAGGTTTTGCAATCGCTTATTGCGACAATGACCACAGCAAAGAAAGAGAGCATTTTATTGGATCAGAAGTGGTAGAAGGAGAAGACAAGAATCGAGGGTGGATAGATGCTGGCGTATTTGGAGAAATCGTACTTAAATAATAAACTGATTACAGTTCTAAAAACTTGATAATTGAAATTCAATTTTACAATTATGAAATATCTGATTCTATTATTGCTTCTGCCTTTCTTAAGTGTTGCTCAGATCACAGAGCCGGAGGCTTCAGAAGTATGGGAGCCGCAGCCTAGAAAAGTATCTGTGGAGAATGACAATGGGATTCCATCAGATGCCATTGTTCTATTTGATGGGACTAATCTCGATCACTGGGAATCAAGAAATGAAGGTAGTGCAGTCCAATGGGAAATCAAAGATGGCGCTATGACAGTCGTCAAAGGCACAGGAGATATTCAGACCAAGGACAGTTTTGGCTCTTGCCAATTGCATATAGAATGGCGGACACCAACAGTCATAGAAGGCGAAGGGCAGGGCCGTGGCAACTCTGGCGTTTTCTTCCAGAAAAGATACGAGGTACAAGTCCTAGATAACTATAACAATAAAACTTATGCGAATGGGCAGGCCGGTTCTATCTATAAGCAATATATTCCTCTAG
>CAZIMH010000397.1:0-2718 GCA_964540155.1 uncultured Saprospiraceae bacterium | reverse complement strand
ACATCCCCCAAGTGGCATTATGTAATCCGACAGCCAATCCCGTAATTATTGCTATAAGTGGTTGCATTCTTTTTTCGTCTTATTATGATTCTAGTGATTGGTAGGCCGCTTCTATTATCTCCAAATCTTTTTGGGCCATTTGGTACGTTAATTCTGGTTGTTTACCAGCCCGCAAAGAAACAAAAAAATCTCTGAACATTGGTTTGAAACCAGTAATCTTGGATAGGCCTGGAAAACTGATTTTTTTCTTATTGCCACGAGCTATGAGGAGGATACCATTAGATTCAAAAGTAATCGATCCCTCTGTCCCTAAAATCTTAGACAGTCGAAGACCAAATAGCAAGGTATTTACCTCCCATGAATATTGGAGATTAATGATCGTACCCTGACTTGTGTTAGCAGTCACTTGCATACTCCTTTCTAACTCACCATTATCTATAGGTCTGAATCCTTGGATTGTAGTAATATCCATGCCTAGATTGTTCATGAAGTTAATCCAATGTATGCCCCCCTCAAATAGGGCACCAAAACCTGTTAAGTCTTTATCTTCCCTCCAGTCTTTCTTGCTTTTTTGGAGTTTAGTGGCCGCCAGGTTTATAAAAAGGGGTTTCCCTACGATACCACTATCTAGCATTTCCCTCACGTTATATCTCATCGGCTTGTAGAAATAATTTTCTGAGATCAGTAACTGCTTCTGCTTACTATCGGCCAACTTTCCTAGCTCTGATATATGTTTTGACTCGAAAAATGGCGGTTTTTCGACAATCACATGCTTATTATTATTGATTGCCTTTTTCGCCAATTCGTAATGGTACTTAGGAGGGGTAGTGATAAAGATGATATCTACTTCCTCATTATTGATGGCTTCATCATAGGAACCAAAGGCTTGTTTGCCGTTATGCTTGGATAGGTAGTTCTTTGCTTTTTCTTTCTGCCTACTAGCAAAACAGAGGTCAATGTTTTTGTCAGCCCATCTAATGGCTTTGACATGGGAGTGGACAATATTTCCACAACCAAGGAAGGCAAGTGTTAGCTTTTTATTTTCGGGATAGGCCGTATACAGACTCAATAGACAAAGTTTTGTTGACTTGTCCAAATTATCAAAAAAGCGAAGACATAACTAACACATCCTCATATTTTTGATGAATCTGACCCTATGTGGTTATCTAAGGAATCAGAATCGAGACTATTCGCAAGTACATGCTCGGGTAATTGTCCCTGCTGTGCCATTATCCAAACGACATGGGTCTCCGATATCAGCCCTAAGCTCTGGGCAATCAAAATCATCATTGCCACCGCTCTGCTCACATCTCTCATAGATCCTTTCTAATTCAGCTTCCGTGGCTACGTCTATTGGCCTATCATTGTCATCAAAAATGACTTGGATAGGAAAGAGGAGGGTTGGTTCTTCATCTGACGTCGGATTCGCATTGAACCATCTTTCAAAGATCCTTTCTAGTGCTTCTTCATCTGCTGCTCTTACCGTAGTGCCATCGGGTAAGGATACGCCAACAGGATATACTATGTCAAAACAATCATCCCTGTCATCATGTGAATCACATCGATTAAATGCTCTTTCTAACTCATCACTTGAATTAATATCTACTGGTCTATCTATATCTTCAAAGACGATTTGTATGGGGTAGATAAGTGTAGGCTCTTCTTCTGAATCAGGATTCGCATTAACCCATCTTTCAAATATGCTTTCTAATGCGTCCTCATCTGCAGCTCTTAGAACGGTCCCATCTGGCAAAGTAACACCGATAGGGAATACGATCTCAAAGCATTCAAATCGATCTTCATCTCCATGACCTTCATCATCATCATCATCATCATCATCATCACCATCATCACATCGATTGTAATACCTTTCTAATTCAGCTTCAGATTGTATATCCACCGGTCTATCCACACTTTCTAGTATAATTTGGATCGGGAATATCAAACTTGGCTCTTCTCGTGAATCTGGGTTAGCGTCGAACCATGCCTCATAAATATCCTCTAACGCTTCTTCATCAGCTGCTCTTTGCGCCGTGCCATCTGGCAGATTAACCCCAATAGGGTATACCAATTCAAAACAATCTCCTCTTTCATCGCCCTCATCATTATCGTCCTCATCATCGCCTTCGCATAAATTCTCGAGACGTTCTAACTCCTCTGATGAATTCAATTCATGTACGCGGTCAGAATCTTCAAATGTGACTTCTATAGGGAAAATAAACTCAGGCTCCTGGGCAGAGTCAGGATTAGCCTCAAACCAATCTGAATAGATAGCTTCTAAGTTTTCATCATCATCAGCTGTTGCAGTAGTACCATCTGGTAACATTACACTTACAGGGAATAGCAAGCTATAACAGTCTTCACCCTCATTTTCTTCTCTTTCATTATCTCTTTCGTCATCACTTTCGTCATCTCTTTCATCATCAACTAAGCATTCACAATCCTCATCTACCACTCCATCTAAGTCCCCTCTATCAGTATTGATAGTACAATTGTCACCAAAATTCAGATTGAGGATAGGACAATCCATATCTTCATCACCAGACCCACATGAGACTAATATCATCATTCCTAAAAGTGCCAGCGCTTTTATTAATTTATGCATATTGTAAATATAAGTATTTAACAGGTGAGAGTTTGTTAAACAAAAAAAAGAACAGCCTCGAAAATTGAGACTGTTCTTTAGAGAGAGTTACTACCTCTCGCTATATATTGATT
>CAZIMH010000396.1:0-2720 GCA_964540155.1 uncultured Saprospiraceae bacterium | reverse complement strand
GACTTCCAGGTCATATGAATGTCTTATTGGCTGAAGCCAATGTCCCTTATGATATCGTCCTAGAAATGGATGAGATTAATGATGACTTGGACGAGGTAGATGTGGTGTTGGTTATTGGTGCTAATGATATTGTCAATCCAAGTGCTTTGAATGACCCTAACAGTCCGATAGCAGGTATGCCTGTTATCCAAGTATGGAAGTCAGGACAAGTCATCGTCATGAAACGTTCTATGGCAACTGGATATGCAGGTGTGCAAAACCCATTGTTCTTTAAAGACAATACATTGATGCTCTATGGGGATGCAAAAGACAGTGTGCAGAAAATAAATACAGCCTTAGGATAACGATCCTAGTGAGCTCAAAATTTACCAAATCGCAATATAGAGGATGTCCAAATTCACACATATAGACGCTTCAGGTCAGCCAAACATGGTGGATGTTACAGACAAGAAGGTGACCACTAGAACTGCAGTGGCGCAGACCATAATGGTACTAGGAGAAGATGTCATCCAATCACTTAAGGATAATAATTTCTCTACCAAAAAAGGACCTGTCTTTCAGACCGCTATCGTTGCTGGTAATATGGCTGTCAAGAAAACCAGCGACCTCATTCCACTTTGCCACCCACTAGCAATAAGTAAGGTCCAAATAGATATCGACATCAATGACAAAGATGAAGTGGTCATAGAATGCATGGTGAAAATTGAAGGTAAGACAGGTGTGGAAATGGAAGCACTAACGGGCTGCAGTGTGGCAGCGCTCACAGTCTATGATATGGTGAAATCTTTTTCCCATGATATCCTGATTAAGGAAACAAAGTTGATTTCTAAGACTGGTGGCAAAAGTGATTTCAATGCCAGCTAAGCTTTCACATGCTTAATACCTCTTTACTACTTCTATAGACTGTACCTCTGAAATAGTAATAAACTTCTCCATCTTCATTCATTACATTGACATCAAAGTCTGCAGTCTTATGTGATACATTGAGTGCGATTGCCTCAGCGAAAATAACCTCTCCCAATTTTGCAGATTTAGAATAAGTCATACTACCATTGATAGAGACAGCCAATCTTCCATAAGAGTTGGACGCAAAAGCAAAGGCACTATCGGCGAAAGTAAAAGCGATCCCTCCATGAAGAATACCATAGCCATTTAGCATTTCTTTTCTTACGGTCATTTTCAATCTACAGTGACCTTCTTTTATAAATAAAGGTGTTGCTTGCAGCCATTGTGTGCAATAGTCTTTCTCCATCATTTTCTCATAGACAGCAACAGCGAGGTTATTCTTATCTTCCATCATACCTGTAATAAGTGAGTAATTTATTAGGATTGTCCATCGAAATGTATTCTAAGTCTTGAGGTAAGGAAAGCATTCACCTTTCTTAAATAGATCTCGTCCTCTCGGCAACTCTATCAATCCATTGGTTTGTCTAAGATTTATAAAATCTCCCGAACCATTGCCTTTATAGGACTGAGCCATTACCTGTCCACTCTCATTTGTAGTAATGGCCACTGGCAAGAAATAATGCAAGTCAGGCTTGAAGGTAACATCCTCCGACAAGATCGCATAAGGAGCTTGTTCCTTCTTAACGCCTAAGGATGACCGTAGCCAATGTTCAATGTATTTCTTAGCACAAACGAAACTGGACACGGGATTGCCAGGAAGGCCAAAAACAACAGTCTCTTCATTTCTTCCAAACCATAAAGGCTTGCCAGGTCGCTGTCTGACTTTGTGGAATACTTCTTTAATGCCTAAGGTTCTAAGTGCCTCAGGAATAAAATCAAATTTGCCTTTAGATACACCGCCTGAAAGAATCACCAAGTCATCTTTTGCTATTATAGTAGCCAGCTTTTCTTCTATTGTCTTTTTGTTATCAGCCAAATGGAGGAACTCTGCCTTAATACCCCAATTAGCTAATAGCGCTGCAACAGTATAGGAGTTAGACCTTCGAATCTGATGTGTCTCCGGTGTCTCGTGTACATCTACTAATTCATCTCCTGTGGAAATAACGGTAACAGAGGGCAGTGCAGCTACTGTCAGTGTTGGTTTGCCTAGACTAGCGGCAATAGCCAGCTCTTGTGTTCGTATACGTGTGCCTGGATGTATGAGGTCTAAACCAGCTGGCATATCTGAACCCTCAAAGTGTACATTCTGATCTTTATTAATCGGTGCATTGATAGTCACATGACCATCTTCTATTGTTAGTTCTTCATACTTAATGACTGTATCTGTACCTAATGGCAAGACAGCCCCTGTCATCACCTCTAGGCAAAAGGCATTATTTTCTAACTTCATTTGTGGAGCTCCAGCTGCAGCAATTCCTTCTATTCGGATTTTTTCTTTAGATAACAACCCGTGGAAGTTGACCGCAATACCATCCATAGTGACTCTGTGATAGGGTGGTATAGGCCTGTCTGTCTTTATGGTTTCTGCCAAGATACGACTGATGGCTGCATGGAAGGGAATGTGTTCTGTTCCTAAGTCAGATTTATTCAGAGCTATAAGCTCCAGGGCTTCTTGTACTGTGATCATTAGCCGCCTATTGTAGACATGGATTCTGACACTTGTTGTGAGCGATTTCTTTCTGCTTCATAGCCATCTTTGCTTTTCATAGACAGCGCATTCTTAACGATATCAAGTACCTGCTCATCAGTAGCACCATTGCGCATGAAGTCTCTAATGTTAAATACACCTTGGTCATAAAGGCAAGTCTTAAATA
>CAZIMH010000395.1:0-2734 GCA_964540155.1 uncultured Saprospiraceae bacterium | reverse complement strand
AGATTGTACCAGCCCTATCTGACCCCAAATCTAATATGTGTCCTCTTACACCTTGCCTAAAATCAAAAGTGTCTATACTTACCAATTCCTCATTCACAAATTCTAAGGCTCTAAATCCTTCTATACCAAAGTCAAAATCAAAGAAATTATACAGATAGAAAATGAAGGTAGAATCATTGGGTTCCTCAAGAAGTACGTCCGTTTGCCATTTAGTGTCATAGATTGTATCTACAGTATTATCGAATCTTGCTATTCTGATAGCCGTCCCTCTGTCGTCGAAGCTTCGGTTATAGTAATTAGTCGCATAGATTATACCATCAGATAAAAGCTTAGAGCCATTATTAAAAGTGCATTTTTCTGTATGATCAAGAAATTCATAATTTTCCGGCACGTGTCCGAAATCAGAAAGTTCTGCGTCAGATCGGACCATTTCCCAGTGCGGAAAGTCAATGTTCTGTGAGGCATGCACCGTCAAGTAATCTTGACTTGACTCGGGCTCTTCTATGACAACTTTGCCATACAATTGTCTAATAACATCAGTTGTTGTTAATTCAAATAAATCAAATTCCCACGTATCGTAACCATTATAAAATCGTGATGAAATTGTAGCAGTGTATTCCTCTTCCCATACATGATTACGATATAACGTAATGATTACTGTAGAGTCGCTTGGCCCAGGTGTATACTTGTAATGATAACTCTCTGTAGCAGTGGGGAAAGGCTTATCAGGCCCAAATCCAAATATTCTTTTTAATTCCCAGGTCCCTTCTAAGTATTCCACTAAAGATTGACGGTCAGGAAAGTCGATCTGACAAGTCGATTTAGATGGTACTGTAAGAAGAATAATGCTAAGAATAGAGAAGACTCTCAGGTAAGCGCTTAGTTGTCCTATGGGCATGTTGTTCTGTTTGTATTCTAATATAGTGATTGGGTGCTAGTAGAGCATTAATTACTTATTCTAAATTTTATTATTTGTCGTCAGAAACATTAAGCTAGTTAGGATGGATTTTAATGGTCTCATTAGAGGATTATATCCTTTAATCATCAGTCCGTCATGATTTTATTAAATTTGATTGAAACGAAATCAAAACCACAAAAAGAATCAAAATGGAAAAGATTACCATGTATGGTGCCGATTGGTGCCCAGATTGTAGAAGAGCAAAAGCATTCTTGAGTGATAACAATATCAGTTATGATTATATAGATGTAGATCTAGACGAGAGTGCCACCAAGAGAGTAGAAAATATCAATAAAGGGAAAAGGATCATTCCTACGCTTATCATCAATGGTAAGAGTCTTACTAATCCAGACAATGCCAAGCTGTCCAAAGCGCTTGGCATCAATGATGATTATCGCATTATCATGTATGGTGCAGACTGGTGTCCTGACTGCCGCAAGTCAAAGGCATTCTTGACAGACAACAAGATTAATTTTCAGTATGTAGAAATAGATAAGGAAGAAAATGCATGGGCGATTCCTATGATCAAAGAGCTCAATAATGGTAAGCAAAAGATACCTACCGTCGTCATCAATGAGGATACTGTTCTGATAGAACCTGAGAACGAAGAGTTGCGCCAAGCCTTGAAGATCGATGAGACAAAAGAAGAGCGCATATTTGATTCTATAATCATTGGCGGTGGTGCGGCAGGCCTAACGACTTCTATCTATGCGCAGCGGGATAGATTTGCCACATTGATCTTAGAGAAGAAGACAATCGGTGGTAATGCATTCTTGACTGAGAAGATAGAAAACTATCCTGGCTTCACATCTATATCTGGGCCGGCCTTAATGGATAAGATGGAAGAGCAGTCTAGGGTATATGGGACAACGATTAAGACAGGGGAAGATGTCATCTCTATAACCAAGGAAGATGATCTATTCCATATCCATACCAAGACCAAGAGATACTTGGGAAAGACGGTGGTGCTTTCCACAGGCTCCACTTATAGGCAATTACACATTCCTGGCGAGCAAGAACTCATAGGCGCAGGTGTTCATTTCTGTGCGACCTGTGATGGTGCATTCTATAGAGACAAGGATATTATTGTCGTAGGCGGAGGTAACTCTGCACTAGAGGAAGGCATCTTTCTTTCTGGTTTTGTGAAAAGTGTACAAATCGTGAATAACAAGCCCGAGTTTTCGGCATCAGAAACTTACATAGAAAAGCTAGAGAAGATTTCTAACATTCATACGCATATGAATAAGAACTCTTTGGAATTTGTAGCGGATGACAACGCTGCCTTCTCAGGCCTGCGGGTAGAGGATAACGAGACAAAGGAGCAGTCACTGCTTACTGCTGATGGTGCCTTTATCTTCATCGGCCTCATTCCCAATACTGAGAATTTCAAAGATCTCGTGGGGTTAAACCAAAGAGGATTTATCAAGACAACGGGATTGGCGGAGACATCCATCGAAGGCATATTTGCAGCGGGGGATTGTAGAGAAGGTGCGATTGCTCAGGTGGCGGCAGCTACAGGGGAAGGCGTATTGGCTAGTTATGGAATTAGGAATTATCTGAAGGGGTGATGTGTGAGTTTGAATAGGTGGGGTGCTTGATATCCAACTAATATAATCTTGACTACAGCATTGTATCAGCTACTATACCTGATAGTAATCGGTGACCTTAGCTGGTTTGCATATCCTAGTCACCTTATTGTCGACATATTATTCAGCTATAAAGTAAACATATAGATTTACTAATAATTTAGTTTTGTTTCCATATGTGTATACATAT
>CAZIMH010000394.1:0-2738 GCA_964540155.1 uncultured Saprospiraceae bacterium | reverse complement strand
GAATAGGTATAGAAAAGGAATATCTAGAATATATTTTCGAACCATTCAAAAAACTAAATGCCTCTGACAAATATAGGAGCACTGGATTGGGCTTGTCCACCTGCAAAAAAATACTAAGCGGCTATGGTAGTTCTATCAGAGCTGAATCTGAAGGGCTCGGCAGCGGTGCTGCATTTATACTTTCTTTTCCTAAAAATCTACTGATGGATTGAATATCGTAACTATAATTAGCTATCATAATCCACCACTATTTTTTCTGAGAGTGGATAAGCCTGACAAGTGAGTACGTAGCCATTTTCAATCTCTTCTTTCTCCAATCCATATGCCACGGGCATATCTACCTTACCTTCTATAAGTTTAGCTTTACATGTACTACAGACGCCTCCCTTACATGCATAGGGTAAATCTGCACTATTATTAAGAGCGGCATCTAATATATTATCTCCTCCCATCGCTAATTCAAACTCCATCGTCTTGCCCCCTTCTGTCAAAGTAACTGCACACGTTTTTCCCTTTATCTTTTCTACGACCGCCTTGGCTAATTTAGGTTTCTTATCGCCTGTATTAAATAACTCAAAATGAATTTTATCCTCATCAACAGATTTATCAACTAAGAAATCTTTAATGAGAAAAATCATAGACTCAGGTCCGCAAATAAAATAGTGATCCGTACTATTGACATCACAGATTGTTTTAAATATCGTCTCTAACTTTGCTTCATCTAAACGACCATTAAATAATTCCACAGAACGATTCTGTCTGGTCAGAAAATAAAATATCTCTAACCGGTCCATGTATATATTCTTCAGCGCTTCCAATTCCTCCTTGAGAATTATAGAAGAAACAGTCTGATTGATATAGAATAACTTGAACGTCGCTTTTGGTTCAGCTTGAAGATGGGTCTTGATTATAGATATCATCGGTGTGATACCACTACCTGCTGCAAAACAGACATAGTTTTGTTGCTTATCCTTAGCCACCTCCACATAGAAATTGCCTGCCGGTGCCATGGACTCTAGTTCATCTCCTACTTTAAGTTCCTCATTGGCAAAGGTGGAAAATAGTCCATTGGGCACTTGCTTTATACCCACCCTCCACTCATGATCTAGCGGAGAAGAACATATAGAATAGGAGCGCTGCACCGACTCTCCTTTAATGATTGCTCTCAATGTCAAGTACTGGCCCTGCTTGAATGCGAAGGCTGCCTTATGCATTTCTGGCACATCAAGGGTAACAAGTACACAGTCTGCTGTGGTCTTCTCTATGTGGCTTACCTTTAATGAAGTAAATCTACTCATATGTTAAAACTAACGATTGTTAGTTAAATGTACAAATCCTACCTTTTGTTGAGCTAAATATCCTTTTTAAGATTGGCTAATGCCATAAAGTAAATTTTGTATCAATTCTTTTTTAAGGGTTTGTACATCTTTCTTTTGGTATTTGGTATGCCAAGAATATAGCCATCGCAGGGTAGAAAGGATAGAAAACAAAGCCACATCGATATCTACCGCAGCAAGTTGCTTTGCCTTTACTGCATTCTGGATAATCGTTCTGAAGTCAGCTTCATAGGTATCTCTAAGTGCTAAAAAGGATTTCAAAGTAGGTTCTTCCAGATGCACCCACTCTGCAGGAAGTAAAGAGATGTCATTAGTATTAGCAACTGTAAGGTCTACATGCAAAGCAATCAGCGCCTCCAACTGGTGGATAGGTGAGGCATCAGAATGCTTGATATCAGTCATTCCTGAGGTGAACAATTCTGCAATCTGCATCAATAACTCACTCAGTATCCGCTGTTTAGAGGCTATATGGTTATAGAGACTGGCCGCTTCCATGCCCATTTCTCGAGCTATATCTCGCATAGAGGTGGCGGCATATCCCTTCTTTCTGAATAAAGATGAGGCGACGCTAAGTATTTCTTGTTTGCGTGTAATGTGGCAAAGGATTGGTATAAAAAATGAGAAAGCCGCTATAATAAAATCGATTATAACGGCTTGATTCTCAAAGTGGTTCCACAAGGGCTCGAACCTTGGACCCTCTGATTATGAGTCAGATGCTCTAACCAACTGAGCTATGGAACCTAACTGTGTTTTCAATATAAATAATAACGTCTACGACGTCCCGTAAACAAAAGAGGACAAATATAATATATTCTTTATTCGAAATGTTCGCTAAAAAATGGATTATCCATGTTTCTCTCCATTTCTAAAAGAACTAAAGAAATAATGCAGAACACCCACTATATTCCTATATAACCCATATTTTTGTCATATATAAAAAAGTTAGGCACAAAGACATGTGTAATAATTAACCATTTAAAAGCTAAAAAAATTATGGCTGTTAAAAAAAGAAAAACATTAGACGTAAAATACACTAAGACTCAAATCGTCAATGAAATTGCTGAGGATACCGAACTTTCAAAAAAGCAGGTAGGTGCTGTTTTGGAATCTCTGACCGATCTTATCCAACTTCATATCAATAAGAAATCTGTAGGAGAGTTTGTTCTACCAGGACTGATGAAGATTCAGACAGTGAAAAAGCCAGCTAAAAAAGCTCGTAAGGGCATCAACCCTTTCACTAAAGAAGAAGTGATGTTTAAGGCTAAGCCGGCATCCACTACTGTAAAGGTACGACCGCTAAAGAAATTAAAAGAGATGGCTAACTAATTAGCATAATTTCTGAAATAAAAAGGGAAGGGTAAAATTACCCTTCCCTTTTTTTGTTAGCTAGCTTGTTTTCTT
>CAZIMH010000393.1:0-2738 GCA_964540155.1 uncultured Saprospiraceae bacterium | reverse complement strand
ACTTAGCTGGAAATAAATCTTCCACATTTACATGTTCAAATTCAAAGTCTGAATTCAATAGTCTCTCAGGCATAACATAGCGACTCTTCAGTAATAATTCTGTTTCAGTCCTCATGAATACAGCCCCTAATTCTAACAACCATTTAGGTTGAGGTATTCTTATCAGTGGTTTCAAATGCTCACTTAATTTTCTCATGAATGCTTTATTGGAAATGGCAGATGGGCTAGTGATGTTGATGGGTCCTTCCAGATATTTGGTATTGATAATATGCTCTATAGATCTACAAAAATCGCTTTCACTTATCCATGATACCATTTGTGTGCCGCTGCCCTGCTGTCCGCCTAGTCCTAGCTTGATTATCTTTTTGAGTTTAGGCCAGGCACCTCCCTTATTTCCTAGGACTATACTGGTTCTTAAGGCAACTTTTCTTGTGCCTTCTAATTCCTCCTGGAAAAAGGCATTTTCCCAGGCTCTGACGATGGACATGGAAAAGTCTAGACCCATTATCCCTTCTTTTTCGGACATGGGTTGGTGTTCAGAATGTATGTATACCGTTGAGCTGCTGGCATTGAGAAATAGGGTAGGTGGATTAGTGCATTGGCGCATTGCTTTGTTCAGTAAGAGGGTGGGAATGATTCTAGAATCCAGTATCCTTTTTTTATTTTCAGCTGTATACCTGCAGTCGACTGACTGACCGCAGAGATTGATAAGTACATTGCAGCCATCAAGACACTTAGACCATGTACCCAGCTCATGCCCATTCCAGGCTATATGATTGTTCTGCTTTGGGTTACGTGTAAGTATGTCTACAGTCCATTCTAGACTTGTAAAATGCCTTTCTAATGCTTGACCCAGAAATCCTGCGCCACCTGCTATGACTATTTTCTTACGCATTGTTATATGATCTTATTGTGAATTAAATAGATAAGAGTAGACAGTGCAGTTACTCTATAGGCGACCCATGAGACAGTCATCCATGAGCTGATGCCAAGCAGATGACATCGTCTTATATGCTCGAAGAACATAAATCCGATTACAGAGAAAAACATGACCAGTTTGATATACACTGATAAATCGACCACATTCATTAGTAGGATAACGGGCAGCAGAAGTAAGGCCCCCAGCATGGATACAGTAGACATATTACCCAGATAAGTGACCTTGTTTCTATTCGTGATAAAATAGGCTGCAATGCTCTGCCAGGTTACTTGACCAAAACAGATAATCATCTCTGTAGTAAGATTGTGGGGCCATCCAAAGTGAGGAAATAGAAAGCTTGTGAAGTTGTTGACTATGAGAGCAGTGGCTAGTGCGACGAAAATGATGTATGCCCATCTGTAGCTTAGATTAAAATCTGGATTGCATGAGCGACTAGAAGTCTGACAGGCGTAAGGGGCTATAACTTTTCTGTTGTATGAGATGAATTTGTAGAGGATAGAAAGAAGAAAGTATACAGGCGGAAAGTGCAATAAGTATTGTAACCATTTTTTATCATGCGCTAAGATTTTTATGAGAGATGAGACACCATAAGTAGTCTTGCCAGTTTCTAAGTCTAACAATGCTATTTCATTGCGTGCTCTTTCTTGATTGATGGTTTTGAATTGCATGGCCTCTTCGCTCTGATAGGGGATGGCACAATCTGCATCCGTCCATGCTAATCTGACAAAGGCCTTACTATAGAATCGGCACAAGGGGCAGTCTTGGTCTATTAGTAGTCTGTGATTTGTGAGCATAGCTAAGGATTTGGATTAAGCGTTGGTGGTAATTGGTTCGCTAGTAATATGATTCTTCTTTGATCTGGATCGTAGTTGGAAGAGAATAAAAAGATTTACAAAGTGAACTATTCCAAGTACTACTGCCATAACCCAAATCTTCTCGCTGAGCATTTCTATACTGTCAACTGCCGTCAGAATTTTGCTTCTGCCAGTGACATTTTGTAAGAGGTAGCCAAGATTGATGAGATAGAATCCTATGAGTAATAATTTGTTGATTGAATTGACGAGCAGTTCATCATTCTTGAATATTTCCATCAAGAATACTTTGCCACTCACAAAGAGTGTTCTTCCCACCCAAATTGTCATCATCATACTGATGGCGATGTAAAGCAGATAAGTTGTAAGTAAGTAGTTCATGTTTGTTTTAATTATTTAAAAGTTTTAGAAAAAATTGAAAGTTCATATCAAAAAAATAGTCAGAATACCAGCTTTTCGATTTCTTCATAGTATTCTTTATTTGAAATATACCAGAAGTAGGCTCCTATTAAAAAAGGGACGATGAAGAAAAAGGGGATGATCCAGAGAATACCCCAATCATTACTCATCCAATCCACAGGCAGCATGCTTGCTACCCACCATATGCCAAAGTAGCCCACAACCATAGCGCCATACTTCTCCAAGTCTCTATAGTAAGCTGCTGGTTTTTCTTTCTTTAAGTATTTCCAGATGGCTGCTAGAATGTGTACAGCACCAAGGATTATCTCGAAAATGAGCAGTAAAAATATTGCCATGATTCTATATATTTTAAAGTTTTAGAAAAAAATGAAAGTTTATATCAAAAAAATAGTGCCTTTGCCTATCTATTTCAGAAACTTTATAAACTGGTTAAAAAATCTATTGTTTTTCATCTTTACTAGTAAGTCCGATAACTGATCCATTTGAGATAAGAAGGCATCAAGCTCATTCACCAGCGAGTTAAAATGAGCCACTTTCGCCTTTGGGCCTTCTATTTTAGTGGCTTT
>CAZIMH010000392.1:0-2745 GCA_964540155.1 uncultured Saprospiraceae bacterium | reverse complement strand
GTGCTCAATTATGCCCCCGCAATAGTAGAAGCATATTATCAGCATGTCCCCTTGTTAGTCCTTACAGCTGATCGGCCTTCTGAATGGATAGACCAGGGCATAGGACAAAGCATGCGTCAGAAAGATGTTTATTATAATTATATTAAAAGTTCAAGTCAGTGGATAGAGCAAGCAGATAGCGATGATGAATTATTGGCTAACGATCAGATATTCAATGAGGCTATTTCTGCAGCACTAACCCCTCCTCTAGGCCCTGCACATATAAATTTACCCTTCTATGAACCGCTTTATGATACCGACGAGATACACGAGTTCAATCCGCCACTAAAGTTATCTCCTTTGGCGTCAAATGGAGCTTATGTATTAGATCAGCATATCTCAGACTTATGGAAAGAGGGAAGAAAGAAGGTGATTATTGCAGGCTTATTCCATCCTAATACAGAATTATCTAACACGCTGTCTCTGCTAGCTGAGAGAGAAGATATTGTTCTAATAACTGAGACCACTGCGAATATTAAAGAATCTACGATAGGTTGTATAGATCGCGCACTCAATGGTGTGTGTGATTCATCCGATACGCTTCGACCCGATTTACTCATAAGTATAGGTGGACCTATTGTGTCTAAGCTTATCAAAGCTTTTTTCAGAAAAAATAAGCCGAACAATCATATCTATATCGATTCCGGCAAGCTTAAGGATACCTATAGAACGGACCCTGTCCACATAGACACAGAACCGCTTGAAGTACTTAAGCAGTTGATGCAAATCTCAAGTTCTAATAACGAAGACTTTCAAAACGAATGGCAATTACTCGAAGCTGCCACCTATAATTCTCATAAAAACTATATCGAAAAATGTGTCTATAGTGACTTAAAAGTGATGTCAGAAATATTTACAGCCCTACCCAGAAACTCAAATGTGCATCTAGCTAATAGTACACCCGTACGATATGCCCAATTGTTTAATCAAGACAAGGACGTCAGTTATTACTCTAATAGGGGAGTAAGCGGTATTGATGGGAGTATAAGTACCTCAATTGGATTTGCACAGAGAAGCAATGATAAGAACATACTTATCACTGGTGACATGTCATTTTTCTATGATTCCAATGCCTTTTGGATAAAGAGATTGCCATCTAACCTAGCGATCATTCTGATTAATAATGGCGGGGGAGGCATCTTTAGATACATACCAGGCCCAGATACGACTAATCAGCTAGAAGCAGTCTTTGAAGCGCATCACAATTTCGATGCGTCACATATATGTAGGATGTATGGTATGACCTATTATCAGGCTAAGAACTTGGAAGAATTCAAAGAAAAATATGCTCTTATTGTAGAAAATAGAGACAGAATGATGCTTCTTGAAGTATTTACCCCTCAGCTTGAAAATGCTCAGATACTACGAGAGTACTTCGAATATATTAAGACCAATACTGTAAAATAGGAGAGAAGTCAGGTTTTTGGGATGGCCAACTTATCTTTTATTTTGTTTTGCGAATTTAACGTTTTTCAAGGCATAGCCAAGGTAAATTCAAAAAATGGTTAGTGGATGTCTGAAATAATGCATTAAAGTGATGCATTACTTAAGCAAAGGCATTCATTTTTTCCAATCTATAGAATTCCTTGAAGGAAATCATCCTCATTCTTTGCTCATCCCATAACTTAATATGCATAGATTTCAAGCTTTCTCTAAAGGTGAGAATATTAGCATACTTATTGAGAATTGGATTTTCCTTGACGCATTTCTCCAAATTATAGTTTGGAATTCGACTACTAAGGTGATGAATATGATGAAATCCTATGTTCCCAGTCAGCCATTGGAAGAGCTTAGGTAACTTGTAGTATGACGATCCTCTTATAGATGCTAACAAGAAATCCCAATTTTCTTTCCAAGTATGATAGCTGGTTTCATGTGTGTGTTGGACATAGAAAAACCAAAATGCTATGATAGAGAACACAAATATTATAGACAATTGGATGAAGAGAAATTGCTTCCATCCTAGTACAATGGCTAATAAAGCATAGAGAACGAAAATAATGGCATTATTCTTTATCTGAGAACGCCTTATTCTAGAGACCATACCTTTGAAGTTCTTAATCTTAGGAATCCGATTAGAAATAGTGAAGTAAAAAATAGGTACTATTATGAATAAGGTTATTGGGTGCCTGAAAAATCGATATCTAAACCTGCCCCATTTTCCTCTTGCCTTAAATTCCTTTACCGTTAGGAAATTAATATCCCCTATATCTCTTTCTTCTAATTGACCAGTATGGCCATGATGATGATTATGCACTTTGGCCCAGTACTTATAAGGTACCGAACTAAAGAGACTACACAGTGTACCAATGACGTTATTTGCTTTCTTAGATTTCGTAAAAGACTGGTGTCCGCAATCATGCTGGATGATAAATATGCGAACCAAGAAAAACGCATTTACAAAAGCTAAGGCCAGAGTAATCCAGATAGAAATACTATAACATAAGTACATCAAAACCCAAATAGCTAAATAGGGGAGGAATGTGGTAAGTATCTGTGTCACTGCTTTTTTTGTACTGGGAATTTGGTATTTCTCTATGAGTGACTTCCAGTTTGATAACTTATCTTTTATCTCCTTCTCAATATCCAATTCAACATTCATAGTGCCAAAATATTACTATAATTTGATATTTCAATAGGTATACTTCTTAATTAGCAATATCCTAGAATTCAAGCTAGAAGGTTCGACTTTTAATATAGTAATAG
>CAZIMH010000391.1:0-2746 GCA_964540155.1 uncultured Saprospiraceae bacterium | reverse complement strand
ATTGTGTTATTGACTTAGCAATAGAGATATTTTGTGATCCTTGATTAAATAATGGACTGCTTTTTGAGGCAAAAGAACTTCCTAATTTCCCTAAACCTAAACCAAGCATATTTGCTCCGAACTCTATTCCTAACTGACTTCTTGATTTAATAAATCCACTTCTAAAACCATCAGTAGTCAAATCTAACATTGGTGTACTCAATGCATAAAACCCTGCTCCACCTGCTCCTGCAAATGCATCAAACGCATCAAAAGACTCACCTGTCAACATAGATGCAGCCGTTTCAGTTGTAAAACTAATTGCTAATCCTGGACCTCCTAATGCAGTTGCTCCTGCAGCTAATGGGCCAGCAGCACCAACTGCAAGTGTGCCTGCAAAGACGTTCTTCATGTCTCTTGACCAAGGAGAATCAGCAATGTAGTTTGGTGCAACCGACAATCCTGTACCTGTTCCCATTGGTTTCCATTGATTATAAATTCTTCTAGCAGAAATTGTAGCTGTTGGACCCATAGCTGTATATGTTACTGGTGGATCACCAGGGCCTCCTTGAACTGGCATCCTCCCATCTGGATCGATAAAACGTATCGGATTGTTGAAAGTATAATTGTATGGACTCCACCCAGGCATTAGATCTGCTAATGGGTCGACACTTAAAAACCTCCCTATACTCGCATCATAATACCTTGCTCCATAATCATACCAATCTAAATCAAATTCTTTATTAATCTCTTTACCATTGTATAAATACTTATTCGGAGTAGAGGTAGACCAATCTCCTTCCATTTCCATTCCAAATGGATAGAAATGACTTTGTTGGATGATTTCTGATTCTTGGACAGTATTATCATTATTATTATCCGAGAACATGACTCTTGTATTGCCTAAGTGATCCTTTATACAATACTGATGATCAAATGAGCCATCATATTTTACTCTACCTACGTTGTGATATACTGCATCTAGATTAGTATCGTCATATTCTACATTGTGGCTATAGTATGTGATATCATTAGGTAAATAGGTTATGTGTAATCACTGTAATATTATAAAGTACACATGAGTATTGCCCATGGTGTAATAGTACCAGTAAAATGCTGATACCTAGAGTAACATAAACTATAATTATCTTTTACTATTGGTGAAGATGAAAATTGTTACGCAATAGTAAATTTAAAATATCCTCGTTATAGTAAATATATGTAATTGGAAAGAATAAAAAAAATAAATGGAGATTATTTATAGAATAGGATATCTGAATACTTGTTTGCTACTTGGTATTCTTATATTGTTGGATAAGATAATTTCGAATTGTAACTTAAGCAGGATGTTTAATTTGTTTTTATGCCCAAGTATAGATTATTGACATCAGATGAACTAGAGAATCTTAAGGAGGACTTTGTGGATTTTCTTGTAGTTAATGGAATAGATGCAGAAGAATGGACAAAACTCAAGTCAAATAATCCAGATAAGGCACAGCATATAATTGCTCAGTTTAGTGATGTAGTATTCGAAAAGATTTTGAGGCAAAAGATGTATCTGATCCATCGGACTGAGCATAGTATGTCTTGTTTTCATTTTCAAGAAAAGCAAGCAGTGATGATAGGTGTCAAGTGTATCAAAGGCAAACTGGTACTAGATGCAAATCTATCAGCCTCTTTGCTACAGGGTGATTGTGAACTCATAACTGGAGAGAAAAAGTACACTCAACAACGCGAGCTGGAAATATTTGATATGATAAAGAAGGGGGCAGAGCTGACAGAGGGAGAGTGGTATAAAAAGTTAGCACTGTTATTATAAGCGGAAGTTATAATCCATTAACTGAAGAGAAATCGAAGTTGCACATATCTTTTCTGGAAGCATTAAATGCTTGACGATTTGGTTCATCATAGAATAATATCGTGACACCAAGAGTAAAAAATGCCAACTAGTTGTCATTTACTTGTTTAATTCAGAGGCTGTAATATATAAGGTATAGTCATTGGAATATGTATCATAAGACTCCTTATAGCTAATAAGGATTTATTGACTGATAATTTATAAACAACAATAACGATGACATATTCTAAATTGACAGCGCTTTGTATAGCGGTTCTGATTTCGCTAGTATCTTATGCGCAGGACATTACAGTGACTATAGAGAAACAACTACCGGCAGCAGTACATACGCTTGATTTCATCACTGTATTAGATGAGGCTTCTGTAAAGGCACTTCAAAAAGAAGGACTTAATGTCGAAGTCCATTCTGCAATATTAAGTTCTGGAGCATCCAAGTATCACTGCTCCGTCAGTGGTGTAACTCAAGATGTATATAAGGCGCTAGATAGCAGATGGAGAGTACAACTTGCTGATGCAGAATTCGCTAATCCTACTGTTAAGAATCAGAATGATTATATGACAGAAGCTTACAAAGAATTAATAAGTGAGGCAAAGGCGAAAGCTGCTCCTCTGGCAATGGCCATGGACAAAAAGCTAGGCAAACTTGAGAATATAGAGATTCTCGATTATAGTGATGAAGTAGGCGTATCTTCTGACAATCCATTTGCTGGATATATGTCTGCTAAAATCGAAGCAGGATTTTCTTGTGTAGATTAGAATGAAAATAATACGCCGTTTATATTTTTTGATATAAATGGAAAAAGCGCTTCATAACTAATGAAGCGCTTTTTTTTATTAAGTGAAATATCAATTTCTTAGTACCCAGGATTCTGAGTCAAATTAGGATTATTCGAAATTTCAAATGGTGGA
>CAZIMH010000390.1:0-2750 GCA_964540155.1 uncultured Saprospiraceae bacterium | reverse complement strand
CACGAAAGCTGATGGTAAGAAGTATTATATCCTGTACGCAAGAGGCAAAGGACTGTGGGATGAAATCTGGGGCTGTGTAGCGCTTCAAGATGATTTTAATACGATAGCTGGTGTATCATTTGACCACAAAGCGGAGACACCTGGTCTGGGTGCAGAGATAAAAGATAACAAAGCTTGGGTCAAGCAATTTATAGGAAAGAAAATATATGATGATGCTGACTTCAAATCAGTCTACGTCAGAAAGGGTGGTGCTAAGGACGAAGTATATGAAGTAGATGGTATATCAGGCGCAACGATTACTGGTGACGGGGTCACAGATATGTTGACTGACTATCTCATTGATTACGAGACTTATTTAGAAACATTAAAAAGCTAGGGTCATTAGACCTCTCAGATTATAAATAAACTATTATGGCAGATATAGCAGTAGTAGAAAAAAAGGAAGCAATAAAATTCGGTAAGAAAGAGCGAAAGCTACTTACTGACCCATTGGATGACAATAATCCGATTACGGTACAGGTACTCGGTATCTGTTCTGCACTGGCAGTAACTACGGGTATGAAAAATGCAGCAGTCATGGCCGTCGCCGTGGTTTTTGTATGTCTGTTCTCCAATGTGATTACTTCAGCACTTAGAAACTTCATACCTAAGCAGGTAAGGATGATTGTGCAGCTAGTGATTATTGCCACCCTAGTAACAGTAGTAGAGTTAACCTTGAAAGCGTATGCTTTCGAGAGTTATAAGCAGCTATCTGTATTCATTGGTTTGATTATCACCAACTGTATTGTTATGGGTAGGCTAGAAGCCTTCGCTATGGCTAACAGACCTTATGAGTCGGCATTGGATGGACTGGGTAACGGTATTGGATATGGGGTAATTTTATTGATAGTGGCTTTCTTTAGAGAATTCTTTGGTAAAGGGGAAATTTTCGGTGCAAAGATAATTGGAGCTGCGCCTGAGTACTGGATAAATACTTTAGAGAGTACCTGGTTTGGTTGGTATCAAGGAAATAACCTTATGGTTCTTTTCCCTTCTGCCATGTTTGTGATTGCTGTTTTGATATGGGCACATAGAGCTTGGAATCCTAAGCTGGTAGACATATCATAATTTAAATTAATTAGAATCAAATAAAAGAAGAGACTCATGGGAGAACTCGCAAATATATTTATCAAGTCCGCATTCATAGAAAATTTGGCTTTGTCCTACTTTCTAGGAATGTGTTCATACCTAGCGGTATCCAAAACCGTTAAGACGGCATTTGGTCTTGGGCTAGCGGTCATATTTGTATTAGGCATCACGATGCCAATCAATTGGGTTATTGATACATACCTACTAGGTGAGAGCGGCATCTTTGCGACTGACCTGACGTTTTTAAGATTTATCTTATTCATTGCAGTAATTGCCTCTATGGTGCAATTGGTAGAGATGGTTGTAGAGAAGTACTCCCCATCACTATATAATTCATTGGGTATATTCTTACCATTGATTACGGTGAACTGTGCTATCCTGGGTGGTTCCTTATTTATGGTATCTAAAGAATATAATTTCAGTGAAGCAGTGGCCTTTGGATTAGGGGGTGGCTTTGGATGGTTCTTAGCGATTATAGCTATAGCAGCCATCAGAGAAAAAATAAAATATTCAGATGTACCGCCAGCAATGAGAGGATTAGGAATGGCCTTCTTGCTTACAGGTATGATGGGAATGGCCTTTATGGGACTGATGGGTATAGACCCAGCAGCATTTAAATAATGACAATTTAATTTGTAATTAGATATAGATGATACTACTAATAACACTAGCAGGTTTTTATCCTTATTTGTGGACGTGGGTAGCGTTTACAGGAGTTATTTTATTGTTGTCGTACATGCTTATAGCGGCACGTAAAAAATTAATTCCACAAGGAGATGTCAGCATTACAGTTAATGGAGATACGGACAATCCTATAAAGGTTCAGCCAGGTTCAAACTTGCTGACGGCACTTTCAGATTCTAATCTCTTCTTACCTTCTGCCTGCGGAGGTGGTGGTACTTGTGCCATGTGTGAGTGCCATGTGCATTCCGGTGGTGGTGATGTACTTCCTACGGAGATGAATCACTTAACGAGAAAGGAAGCAGCAGAAGGGATGCGCTTGGCTTGCCAAGTCAAAGTAAGAGAGGACATGGATATTGCGATTCCAGAGGAGGTGTTTGGTATCAAGAAGTGGGAATGTGAAGTCGTCTCTAATTATAATGTGGCGACCTTTATCAAGGAATTCATTGTGAGATTGCCAGAAGGCGAGACGCTAGATTTCCAAGCAGGTGGTTATATACAAGTAGATGTTCCGCCTTGCACGGTTGACTATAAAAGCGATATAGATATCACAGCGCATCCTAACTACCATGATTCTCCAGATAAATTTCAGAAGGATTGGGATAAATTCAAGTTGTGGGATTTGAAGATGGTTAATGATGAGGATATATTCAGAGCCTACTCTATGTCTAATCACCCAGCAGAAGGAAACATCGTATCACTGACGATTAGAATTGCTACGCCGCCGTTTGATAAGGCTAAGAGTGGCTGGATGGATGTCAATCCAGGTATTTGTTCATCATATGTTTTCTCTAAGAAGCCTGGAGATAAGGTAACAATCTCTGGTCCATACGGAGAATTCTTTATCAAGGAAACAAAGAACGAAATGTTGTATGTGGGTGGGGGAGCAGGAATGGCGCCAATGAGGTCGCATCTCTATCACCTTTTTCACACCTTAAAGA
>CAZIMH010000389.1:0-2757 GCA_964540155.1 uncultured Saprospiraceae bacterium | reverse complement strand
GACTAAACCAGGGTGAAATCCAATATATCAACCTCATTCTAAATATACAGTATATAAATGAATACTAAGTTATGAATGAGGATTAACCATTATATGGCTTTAGTTTGGATCACTAAACTTGGAATCACCAAGAAGTTCTTCATCAGTTAGCGTTAGCAGAAATGACAATAATGCGGCTTTGTGAGTTTCATTCAAAACTACTGAATCTAATAAATCATCTTTATTAGGAGACGAGAACCCACCAGAAATATAATGATCCAGTACTTCTTCTAATGTTTCGAATCTTCCATCATGCATATATGGGGCTGTGACAGCAATGTTTCTCAGTGAAGGTGTTCTGAAAAAACCATTTCGATTACTCTGTCCTGTTACACCTCCCTGACCCAAATCAGGAAAATCCTCCACAGACTCTGCTTCAAACAAGCCATTATTTCTGTATTCATGATCAGTAAGTAAGGGTCCGCCATGACAATGAAAGCACTGGCCATCTGGTAAGTCTCTTACATTATCGAAGTAAATATCAAAACCATCTTGCTGTTCATCCGTATCAAAAACATCTATGTTAGCCATAACTCGATCAAACTTGCTCGTCCCTGTGGTCATAATTGTCCTTTCGAATTGCGCTATGGCTTTCACAGCAAAATCTCTTGTTATCTCTTCACTGGACGTTATGCCGAATGCTCTCCTAAACATGGCTGGGTAGGTAGGATGTCTTCTTATGTCTTCTATGACGTCAGGCCATTGGTGAGCTTGTTCTACCCTATCTTCTACGGGCTCCAGTGCTTGGTCCTCCAATGAGCTAGCCCTGCCGTCCCAGAAAATGCCATTTGTAAAAAATGCTGCGTCAACCAAAGACATGGAACTCCGTCTGCCAGTTGCCCCATCTACGCCAAGAGACATAGCAAGATTATCTGTAAAACCGCTCGCTTGCAAGTGACAAGTCGCACAAGCTACAGTGCTATCTATACTAAGTAGTGGGTCATAAAATAGATGTCTTCCTAACTCTACACCATCTATCGTTGTGGGATTATCTTCTGGTATTTCCAATATGGGAAATCTATCTGGCACGGTAAATTCATACGATACTGGATTATATGGAATCCCCGTCAAATCGATACCAGCCGTTTCTTCTTCACAACACGACATTGTAATGGCACACAGAAAAAGAAAGGGAAGTAATTTGGAGTATTGTCGCATTCTGTTGATTTACTTTGTCAAGTTAGCTACTCTGGTCTAATCGCTCTGGTTATATTACTACCTATTGTCGTTTCCATTAACTCATTTGTCTGGTTCGCCTCTATGCCATCTATAACTACTGCCATATCCATCGTCATATTAACAGTCCATGATTGTCCCAGTACTACATTAACTGTATCTCTTACTGAGATATTGGGATTTTCTATATTTAATATGTCTAACCTTCTTGTGCTGTCAGCTACAGTAAGTACCATTCTGGCCTGGACTAAAGTGCTTGTAGAATCTACATACATATCCTCTATCACATTGATAAAATTAGAATCATCTGAAACATCTTCAAAGGGCTGCAACCCTAAGGTTAAGCCTGGGTCTAAGCCAACCCTAAATGTATAGGACAAAACCTCAGTCACAAAATCAGATCGTCCTATCTGCTCCAATCTATCTGTAGAGGTAAGAATTAGATAATTATCTCTGACAATGGGTTGCTCATTTCTAATCGTATCTGTCAGAAATAACATTTCACTCTCTGCCATAAAACTAAATTCAGAGAATGATAGCTGAATAGAATTGATCATCAAGGTATCGCCTGAATCCAATAAAATTGAATCACCAAAACTAAAATCGGTCGTATCAAATGCATAAGCTATACTCAAGAAGGCTGGAGGCAAGACACAGCATGAATCACATTCATCTACAGCGTCAAAATCAAAGTTCTCTGCTCTGGTATCCAAACAACCAGGTTCTCTTACTTCACATGAAGTTTGAAGTAAAAGCATAAAAAGAACACTTATAAGAAAAAAAGAAATTCCTAATCTGAAAGTCATGTTAACTATAATTAGATAGGATCACCTGACACAAGATTTTTGACAATTTGCTTGACCTGCGCAGAGAAGTCTTTTTCTAGTATCCAGTTATAATATTGCTTGTCATTCTTCAGAATCTCTGCAGCATTCTTACCGACATACTTTCCAAAATTGAATACGACTTCTCCTTTGTTATTGTACTTGAATCTTTGAGTGGCGTCTACTACATTTTTATTAAGTGTAAAACGACTCAAGGCTGCTACATTATTTTTAATCGGGCTCTCAAATGTGAATCCATCACCGTCCATGTAGTCTACACCATCATATCTATCCATTTGCCCCTGAAGCACTTCTACAGTAGCTCTCACATCTGCCAGTGCATCATGGGCATTCTCGATATGTTTGTTACAGTATAATTTATAGGCAGCTGATAGTGTACGTGGCTCCATCTTGTAGAATATCTTCTGGACATCTACGGTTCTCCTGCCTTTCATTTCTAGAGTGATGCCTGAGCGATGCAGCTCCTCCATGAGCATAGGGATATCAAATCGGTCAGAATTATATCCTGCTAAATCTGCATCTCCTACGAAGTCCATTACTTTGTTAGCAATCTGTGGGAAGGTAGGTTTATTAGCGACCATTGCAGCAGAAATGCCATGCACAGCAAAGGCCTCTTCTGAAATCAGAACTGGACCAGGATTGATTAGCATTTCTAATTCTTCAGCCTCAGATTGACCTGGACTATATTTTATCATTG
>CAZIMH010000388.1:0-2757 GCA_964540155.1 uncultured Saprospiraceae bacterium | reverse complement strand
CCAATACAGAAATTCGAGAATATATTCTCTAATAGGTCATCTGTGTAGACTTCTCCAGTAATTTCACCTATGGAGTGAAGGGAATGCCGGATATCCATCGCAATCAAATCCGTAGACACTTTTGCCTCTAGTCCGTGAAGTGCTTTTTCTAGCGACTTCTGAGTATCTAGTAATGCGCTATAATGTCTACTATTAGTAACAATGGTATTGTCTACTTTGTCACCTAGACTTAATAGAACCATTACTTCAGTCAAGCGTCCTAGATTCATCTTGTTTTTTGCAGACAGTGGGACTACCTGACTAGAAGGTAAGTCAGCAGAGTCTTCGTATTCGGAGATTTTTGCAGTAGGCCATAAGTCCATTTTGTTAAGGACCAGGATAAGTCGCGCTCTATCAATGTTGAGGGCATCTATCTGATGAGCTGCATCCTTAGCTGCGGTAGTTGATACATCTAGCACTAATACTACAAGACGACTTTTCTTGATTTCATCTTTGGACCGTTTGATACCTACCTCTTCTATGGTGTCTGAAGATTCTCTTATGCCAGCAGTATCTGTTAGCAAAAATTTATGTCCATCTAGAATGAGTTGGTCCTCTATGGTGTCTCTTGTTGTTCCTGGAATATCTGATACTATAGCTCTGTCAGTATTGAGGAGTGCATTTAGCAAAGTGGATTTCCCCGCATTAGGAGCGCCTATAATGGCTGCCTTAATGCCATTTTTGATAACGTTCCCTTTCTCGAACGATAGGGCAAGTTGTATAACCACACTTAATGACTCCTGGATAGTTTTATTCAATTGTACTCTAGATGCAAACTCTACATCTTCTTCACCAAAGTCTAATTCCAATTCTAATAGACTGGCCAAATCGATTAATTCATTTCTTAACTGTTGGAGGCGATTAGAATATCCACCTCTTAATTGTCGCATAGCCAGTTGGTGAGCGGCTTCATTATCTGAAGAGATGAGGTCCGCAACAGCCTCTGCTTGAGAAAGGTCAAGTTGACCATTTAAAAATGCTCTGAGAGTGAATTCACCTTTCTTTGCCAACCTTGCCCCATTATCTATGCATAGCTGAATTATCCTTTCTATGATATAAGGAGACCCATGGCAAGATATCTCTGTGATATTCTCTTTCGTATAGCTGGATGGATTTTTGAAAATCGAAACGATACATTCATCTATATAGGTATCATTTGATTTTATTTTCCCAAAGTGGACAGAGTGAGAAGGTACATTAGAGATGTCTTTGGTGAAGATTCTATTAGTAATCTGTAATGCTTCTGGGCCAGATAGTCTAACCACAGCTATAGCACTAACGCCTAATGGTGTGGCCAAAGCTACTATCGTATCATTTTTCATATGCTAATAATATATAGTTACTTATTTTAATATGTGTTTGACTATTGTCTCTTGATTATTGCCATCAAACTTAACCATCATCAAATCCAAGCGATATTTCTGGTGAAAAAAAATGGACAATTTTCTTGAAACACTATATTCTTCCTATATTTGCCAGGACGAAATAGTTCTAAGGAACAAATAAACTCGATCTCTTTTTTACATAACAGTCTAACATTCAAGGACTTAAGACGAAATCTCCTTGATAGCTTTTGGCTGAATCCTATGTTATAATTTCGAGTTTATTGGTTTTTTGGGACATTAGTATGTTGATTTTTCAATGGATAATTAACCAAAATGATAAATAAACTCAATCTCATCAAGTTATCTAGTATAGCTTTATTTTTCATGATGCCCCTATTGGGCATATCACAGGCAGACTGTTCACGAACATGTGAAGCACAGGGGCCTTGTGGACCTAACCTATCCGCAAACGGAAGTTTTGAGGGTGGTGTCGCAGGAGACGCAAGAGGCGTCGCTTTCGTAGGTGGAGGTACTGGCGTTTCAGCATGGCAGACCTTTGGAAATGTTTTCTTACAAAACTCCCCTAATGATGATTGCTTGCCTTTAACAACTCAAGCAGCTCCTGGTAACGGGAACAGATTCATTAAAATCTTCGGAGGTTTTCCGGGCGATGGAGTAATGATAGGACCTTCCACACCGGCTATGGAAGGCGAAACTTACTGTGGTAGTATTGAAATGTACAATCCATCTTTCGAGGATTGTGCTAATGTTATGTTCAATGACAATCTAGGTCCGGGTAATCAGAACTTTGGAATCCTGCAAATCCAGTTTTTAGATGATGCAGGTGAAGTTGTTTGCTTCGCTGAGTCTGATAGATTCGATTCTAATAACTCTAATTCAGGATGGCAAGAAGTAAGAACAATTGGTGTTGTTCCTGCAGGTGCTACACAAGCAAGATTGCTGGTGTTGTTTATCCAGCCTGCGTTTGATGGCGGAGCTATCTATTTTGATGATGCACAATTGTCTCTAAAGGCAGCAGCAGATGCAAATGGAACACCATTTGCTTCTCCACCATTAGCATGTAATGACCATGTGAATGCAGGTGTAAATCAAGATTGTCAACTTGATATCTCTGTAGATGCTTTCATTGAAGGAGATGTGGACCCTCTAACAACCAACTTAGAGATTCTAGGTCTAACTGGTCAGCCAATAGATTTGAATGATATTTCTGATTTCGCTAACGGGACTACTTTAGAATATAGAGTGTTTGATGGATGTGGTGAGAATTTCTGTTGGGGTACAGTCACAATTGAGGATAAAACAGATCCTATGTTAGTTTGTGATATTTGTACAGACCCATTGGTAATGGATCCTAGTTGTGTCTTTAACTGCA
>CAZIMH010000387.1:0-2758 GCA_964540155.1 uncultured Saprospiraceae bacterium | reverse complement strand
AGATAGTTGTAATACTTCCAAATAAGAATCTTACCTATATGGAATCCAGAGCCAAAATCCGCCATCAAAAATCCTAGTGCTTTTCTGGAGTCAACTATTTTATTTCCATCGAAGACAACTGTATTAGTCCCTGTACCTAAGATTGAAGTAATAGAACGATTACCATCTGACATGGCACGGGCTGCAGCCAAAATATCATGAAGCATCTCTATTTTGACTTCACCAAATTTAGCTTGTAATGATTGCAGCAGCTTGGCTCGTGCATCATCACTAGACACTCCTGCCCCATAGAAGTATATCTCCTCTATTTGGATTGATTTCAGTTGATTATATTCGGATACAAGAGCTACACTTTGGGGATTAGATGTGGCATTAATCCCTGGCAATAGTTGCTCATCTATAACCTTCCTGTTATCTAACAAGATCCATTTGGACTTTGTAGACCCACTTTCAACAATTAATTTCATCGGCATGAAAGTATTATCTATTTTAGTCAAAAATTAAAATAAGGCCCAAAATTTGGGTGCAATCAACCTTATCATGGAGAAAATAGCAGTAATAGGCGCAGGCACAATGGGGAATGGGATAGCACATGTATTTGCTATGCATGGATTTAAAGTTTCTCTTGTAGATGTTTCTGACGAAAGATTAGAAAAAGCGCTAGAAACTATAGGTAAGAATCTATGGAGAATGGTTGCAAAGGAAAAAATCAAAGAGTCTACTAAGCAAGAAACAATTGCTAATATAACAACCTACACTCAAGTAGAACATGCCATTAAAGATGCTGATTTAGTAATAGAGGCCGCATCTGAAAATCTCGATATAAAACTTAAAATATTCAAATCACTTGACAAGTTCGCCCCGAAGGATTGTATTCTGGCCAGTAATACCTCTTCTATATCAATAACTAAAATTGCTTCTGTAACAAATCGTCCAGACAAAGTCATAGGCATGCACTTTATGAATCCAGTGCCTGTTATGAAACTGGTAGAAGTCATCAATGGCTATGCGACTTCAGATGCTACAACTACGACCATTTTCGAGCTTTCCAAAAAATTGAATAAGTTCCCCGTTGAAGTTAATGATTATCCTGGCTTCATCGCCAATCGGATATTAATGCCAATGATAAATGAGGCCATATATTCTGTCTATGAAGGAGTTGCCGGTGTAGAGGAGATAGACTCTATTATGAAGCTAGGTATGTCACACCCTATGGGACCACTCCAACTTGCAGATTTTATAGGCCTAGATGTTTGTCTGTCTATACTACATGTACTTCACGATGGCTTTGGTAATCCCAAATATGCTCCTTGCCCTCTCTTAGTCAATATGGTCACTGCTAATAAACTTGGCAAGAAAACAAGTGAAGGATTCTACATTTACAAGGAAAGAAGTAAAGATTTGAAAGTTTCACCTTCATTTGCGTAAGCTAATACCATTTCTCCTTCTCTTTGTTTTGTTATGCTGTAAAGCTGACAAACCCATTACAACACCTCAGGTTGTTACACAGAAAGATGATTTTCTGATAGAATCATCGATTGATTCCATAAATCATTCCCCGAAGGAAGTGGATTATGATACCCTCATATGGACTGAGATAACATCCGCTGACTCAGTGATGCTAGACCTACGATACGCCACTGCGCATAACTTCACTCAGACTCAAATATATCCTTGCAGCCGCTGTTTTCTAAGACGGCCTGTCGCTCAGAAACTTTTACTTATCAATCAACAGCTTATAGATTCTAAAGGATTAAGAATGAAACTCTTCGATTGCTACCGACCACTTGGTGCTCAACAGCAGTTATGGGATATAGTCCCAGATGAAACTTACGTTGCCAATCCTAAAAAGGGGTCCATGCACAATAGGGGAGCGGCAGTAGATGTCACTCTCGTAGATAAAGATGAAAATGAACTGGATATGGGTTCTGACTTTGACGCTTTTGGCTCCGTATCACGACACGATAACTTTTCTTTACCTAAAGAAATACTCACCAATCGAGCCCTTCTAAAGTCAACAATGGAGGCCGCAGGATTCAAGTCTATAAAAAGCGAATGGTGGCATTATAGTCTAAGTGGGACAGGAAGTCCTGTAACAAATTGGCAATGGCAATGCCCAGAATAATTATTCATCAAACCAGCTATCTAAGAAAAACTCGTCCTTATAATCATCTATCTCACGTCGCTCTCTCTTCGTAGGTCGTCCGCTTCCTCTCTCTCTTCGTTCAGCTGGCGCCTTGCCTATAAACCAATTCTTAAATTTATTGAGTTCTTCTTCTGGCGTAAGATTCTCATAACAAGGCTGCGCCAGTGTGGCTGATACTCTTTTATTGATTAAGGTTTTTGCTTGAAAAGTAAGGTTGAATCCATCTTTCCTGATATTGATTATATCACCAATTCTAAGCGTACTGGAAGCCTTCATTATTTGCTCGCCCATTCTTACTCTTCCATTCTTGCAAGCACTTGTAGACTTAGACCTGGACTTAAATATCCTGACGGACCACATCCATTTATCTAGTCGAACCTTTTCTAGCGTAGGAGGTAGATCAGCCACGAGCAATATCTATCTGAGGAGGTTCTGGCAGGACAGGAAAGGACTCTTTAAGAGATTTTAATTTCTTCAAGACTTCCTTAGCCACAAAGTAATTTCTGTACCATCTCGAATCTGCAGGCACTATATACCAAGGAATATCTGACCTATTAAGTACATCTTCATAAGCCCTCATATACTTAGTCCAGTGTTTTCTCTCTTCCCAAT
>CAZIMH010000386.1:0-2764 GCA_964540155.1 uncultured Saprospiraceae bacterium | reverse complement strand
TGTTTGACTAGATTTAGTTTGGCATTCTTGAGACCATAGAGTTCTGCATGGTCGATGCCGTTGATGGTTAAGATAATTTCACTCAATATGTCTGAATCTATATTATTAGTGACTAAATATAAGTTACTACGAAAATAATAGCTTTCAGACAAAAGAGTTCAGCACAAGTAAGGTTATCATATAAATATGTAAAGGCCAATCCATGTGAATCAGCCTTCATATATATACATGTAGATAATTAATAGATTTAACTATCTCAATAAGAACTACTTAGGATCTTTTACCAACCTGACCACCACAGTATCCTTTTTCCCTGTTTCAGGATTAAATACGACAACCGTATCTATACCAGTTCTAGATTTCGACTCTCGTATAGTCTGCTCATAATCTTCAATCTTCTTGTTCTTTTTAACAATTTCCATCCGTTCCTCCATGGTTTCCGGATTATATACAATGATTGTATCTACGGACTCTGAGGGACTTACTGGTTTTTGCGCAATACGTCCTTGCCTATAAGAGATGCCGTCCTTATTCTTTTTTGTCCTAACAATTTGGACTTTTTCTTCATAGGTTTCAGGGTTAAATGTCACGATTGTATCTATTATGTATCCATCATCTGGAAGTGTATCTAAGACAATTGGCTGTGCTTCTCCTAGTTCAGTACTGACTGTATATGTCTCAAAAGAAAATAATGTTAATAATCCCACGAACATTGGCAGCACCAATAGATAGATGGTGAAATTTCTTGATTTTGAAGTTTGCTGAAGCATAATTATTCTGTTTTTAAGTTTGTATGCGAAATTGTTGTAAAGACTCAGATGATGGGTCTCAGGATAAGTGGCTAGTGATTTGGCGTAAGACAAGACCCCTAATTTTTCTGATGCTTTGAAGTCACAGATATACTCATGATTAAGCTTAATGGACTTCTGTGTAAGGTATACGAATGGGTTAAACCATAATACAATCTTGACTATCTCTGCCACAATAAGGTCCATAGTGTGCCATTCGTCTATATGAACTTGCTCATGCTCTAGGATAGCCTGGCTCGGCTTTACTTCATCTGTAAAGAGATATCTAAACCAACTGTAGGTCAGGTGATGCTTATCATGCGTAATTAAAGTGTATCTATCTTCTACTTTCTTTTCCGACTTGTTTATCAAGTCAATGATGCTATATAGATTGATGAGAAAGCGAATCAGCAATACTGCCACACCTGCCAGAAAAGCTATACCGAGAAGAGTTATCATCATTTCAGAGGTTAGTAATCCCGCATCAGTGTTCTCTGCCAGAGGACGTCCAGAAGGTGCCCCATATTGAGTCGTTATATAAATGGGATAGACCTTTAAAGAAATAGCTGGGACAATGAAACTCATCAAATAGGACAACAGTAAATAAATACGATTCCACTGATAGGTGACCTGCTTGCGGAGAAATAGGTAATAAAAACTATAAAATATGGCCAGCGCCACAGAGACCTCTGCCAAATAAATCAACATTAATTTAATCATGATTCTCTTCTATTTGCTTCAATAATTTTTCTATCTCGGTCTTATCTATTTTTTCTTCTTCAAGAAAAAATGAAAGCAATTGCTGTCTTGACCCACCAAAGAATTTTGATTTTAGATTCTTATAAAGTGATTTCTTATAGTCATCTTTTAGTATCAGAGGATAATACTTATGAGACCGGCCGTACTTTTTATATGCCAGCCATCCTTCAGTCTCCATTTTTCTGATTGTAGAAAGAAAAGTGTTATAAGGCATCGACCTGGTAAAATGGGCTAGTATTTCCTTAGGATAACCCTCTCCTATTTCCCATAATATGGCCAGGATTTCTTCTTCTATTTGTGATAGTCTCTTCATCCGTAATCTATTTATAACGAAATATTCACCAATATAACGATAATTTCGTTATACATATTGCATGATTATATAATTAATTATGGTTTGGACTTGATACCATGGATTCTTACTTATTAGATCTTTCTTTAATAAGTTCTGAAATGGTCGTACCTTCGCATCCCAAATAGACTATGCTATAGCGACGATGCGGGCTGTTACGATCATTTCTGATTTTGGAATCAAAGACCACTATGTCGCCTTACTTAAAGGTGCCATCTTGAAGCACCATAGCGATCTTCATCTTATAGACGTATCACACCAAGTGGACACATATGATATACGTCAAGCCTCTTACTTCATCAAGTCCATCCACAATAGCTTTCCTAAAGGCACCATTAATATTGTCGCTGTCAATAATTACTATCGCCACAACTATGAGATTCTTTGTTTCGAATACAAAGACAGATTTTTCATAGGACCCAATAATGGCATTTTCTCATTGGCCTTCGATTCGATTAATGAAGAGGCTATCTATCGTATCGTGATAGACGATGCAGAACAAAACCTTTTTGAGTTAATCGGTCATGGTGTTAGTCTTATCTGCAAAGGGATGTCTATCACTGAAGTCGGTCCTCCACTCAATCAGTTCGATAAAAAGCTGGAAGTGCAGCCTGTCATTACAGATAATGAGATAAGAGCAACTATTACTCACATTGACAAGTTTGACAACATCATCCTCAATGTGCATCGAGAGTACTTCGAATACATAAGAAAAGACAGACGTTTTGAAATCTATTTCAAATACTTCGACCCCGCGACGTCTATTAATAAGTCATACAGTGCTGTACCTGTAGGAGAAGTCGTTTGTCTCTTTAATTCCTCCAACTATCTCGAAATCGCCATCAACATGGGTAAAGCGGCCAGC
>CAZIMH010000385.1:0-2780 GCA_964540155.1 uncultured Saprospiraceae bacterium | reverse complement strand
GTCGATTCCATTCTGATAATGTGGATAAGACGAACTTAAATCCTCAAGGATATAGTAATCCCAAAGCAGATATCGTCATAGACAAACTGCGATTAGAACGAGACAAAGAGAAACAAACAGCTTTATTTCAAGAGTTACAGGAAATTCTCTATGACGACCAACCAAGTATATTTTTATATAGTCCTGTAGATAAGATAGCCATAAGTAATAGAATTAAAGCAACGACCTCAAGTAAAAGGCCTGGTTATATGGCTAATACCTTTGAGTCTAGATCATAGTAATTCATCGTATTCTGAAGTTGAAAGAATCTCTGTGACTTTTGCTAACTTCACATTGATTGATGCAATTATAATCTATGGCCTTACCCTTAAAATCATTTATTGCATTTAGAGTATTGGTTATTATACCCACCTTGGTAATAATAAGCCTGATTACTTTTTTTCTAAGCATACAGGTTCCTCAGGACCCCGCCTATGCATTAGCAAGGATGAGAGTTACTGAGAATAATATAGATGATGAGGTCTATGAGGCCATATATAAAGAATTGGGTATGGATAAACCCAATTTTTATTTTTCTATAACGCCTACTCACTATCCACCCTCCCTCAATATCTATAGTAATGAGACAGTAAGAAAAAAAGTAAAAGCACTCTTACGGTCAGGTGTACCTTATGATAAGATTATTGTAGATGGACAGAAAGTGAGTGCGCAGTCTGACACGAGAAGAACTTTATTATTTCCAAAATTTCATTGGAATGGATTTTCTAACAGATATCATCACTGGATAACAAGTTTCTTTTTTCGGGACATGGGCCAGTCCATTATGGATGGACAGACTGTAAGCAGTAAAATAGGGAAGGCATTTCTATGGACTATTACGCTAGGCTTATTGGGGATAATATTTTCTTATAGTATTGCCATTTTTCTAGGATTGGTACTGGCTCAAAATCCTGACTCTAGATCCAATAAAATTATCAATCAGGTGCTGTATCTATTGTTCTCTATTCCACTATTTTGGATAGCGACTTTATTAGTTATTTATTTTACGACGGATACCTATGGTCGTTGGATGAATATTTTTCCTTCAGTAGGTATCGATATTTACCCTGGAAAGTCTACAGTCTACCAAATCATGAAGAACGCCAAAAACTTTATCCTACCGGTGTTATGTCTTTCTCTTCCTTCGATTACTTATATAGCAAGATTAGTAAGACGCAGCATTCTAGATCAGCTGTCTCAGCCATATATTATGACTGCGGCATCAAAAGGATTGACAGAGAAGCAAATACTGAGACGTCATGCATTTCCTAATGCGATGTTGCCACTTGTTACCATCTTTGTGGAGTCGATACCCTCAGTGCTAGGAGGCTCCGTACTGATGGAAGTTATATTTAATTTACCTGGCATAGGGAGATTGTTATACGAATCTATAGGTGTGGCCGACTGGAATGTTGTATTTGGCATCACCATGATTATAGCGCTTGTTACCACGCTTTCTTATCTGCTAGGCGATATCCTATACGGATTTGTTAATCCAAAAATTAGATTTGCATAGACTGAGTACTAAATATTGGACTGGCCAATTAGGACTTACTAAAGTGCAGATTTTTCTGTTGTCTGTATTTGTACTTACGGGTATTCTTTATCGTTATATTGCTAATGATAATTATCTGATATGTAATGATAATGGCCTCTCTCTCATTGTCAGTACTGAGAAGTGTTCATCTGGAATGAGAGCACCGATTCCTTACAGTGCGCAGACTATAGATAAGAAGAACAGGAGTGTGGGTCCTTTCGACAAACAAGATGTGTCCTCTCTTTATTACAGACATTGGTTAGGGACGGATTTGCTTGGTCGAGATACATTGGCTGGACTTATATGGGGGACCAATGTTGCCTTGAAGGTAGGATTCTTTGCTTCCTTATTATCGCTAATAATAGGAATAGCGCTGGGCTACTTGAGTGGATACATAGGAGATGATACGATAAAGGTATATAGATGGCAGATTCTGGTGACCTTATTACTATTATTAGCAGCCTTGTTTTATGCTACCTATGGCAATGGGCTGGTGAGATGGCTTCCTACACTCCTGTTTTTTATATGGAGCATACGCCTGGTTATCAGAAATGATGCAGATTATATGGGAGATCGTAGAGTCTCTATCCCATTTGATGTTATAGTCTCTAGGGTGATAGAAGTTTTTAGATCTGTACCTGATATTTTTATTATTCTGGTATTGGTTAGTCTATTTAGAAAAGCGGCACTCACCAATGTTATAATTATTATCGCAATAATGAAATGGCCGGGTATCGCTCGATTTTTGAGGGCTGAAATTCTTAAACTCAAAAAATCGGATCATGTAGTGGCTTCTAAAGCCTTAGGATTAAGTCGTGCTTATATATTCAGAAAGAATATATTGCCGCTAGCGCTATCTCCAGTAATAGTTTCTGTTGCCTTTGGATTCTCTAGTTCTATTCTACTAGAGTCTACACTTTCATTTCTCGGTATAGGCATACCTGTAGACCAAGTGACATGGGGAAGTATATTAAGTGGTGCAAGGTCCAATTTTAGTTCTTGGTGGCTGGCTTTGTTTCCAGGTATCTTCATTTATCTTGCTGTCAGACTATTTCATTCCATAGGAGATTCTATTAATGAAACGTTAGCAGGTATAGAGTAGACTTGAATTTTAGATTGTGAAGTTATTTATTATTCGAATAGAGATATGTCATTAAATTTTGAGTAAGTAGTATCGTAGTTTGATTAAACAACTGTATTTAGC
>CAZIMH010000384.1:0-2797 GCA_964540155.1 uncultured Saprospiraceae bacterium | reverse complement strand
CACTTAAGTCCGCCGCACCTAAAGGTATAGATGTTTATTTTGATAATGTGGGTGGAGCAATACTCGAAACAGCACTCTACCAAATACGTAAGAATGCACGAATAGTTATATGTGGAGCAATTTCTCAATACAATAATCTAGAAGCCATTAAGGGACCTAGAAACTATCTCTCATTATTGGTTCACAGTGCCTCTATGCATGGATTTGTAGTATTTGACTACGCCGACCGATATCAAGAAGGCGCTCAAGAAATAGCAAAGATGATAATGGCTGGTCAAGTGAAAAGTGAAGAAACTATTGTAGAAGGCATCGACAATTTTTATTCGGCGTTCCAGAAGTTATTTTCAGGAGAAAAGCGTGGAAAACTATTATTAAAGGTCTAAATGTTGTCCTATGAATTATGTTCTCAAACTACAAAACCAACTAACCAAGTTACCATTTGGAAGAACGCTTTTCTCTAATCTGATTGCAAGAAAAGCACCTTACTTTACAACCATCAATCCTAGGGTAGAAGAGCTAAGACATAATTATATCAAGGTGTCTTTAAGAAAAAGACCTGCTGTCCACAATCATTTGAAAACAGTCCATGCCATTGCTAGTTGTAATCTTTGTGAGTTTGCAGCAGGCATATGCATGGAATCATCCATCCCTAAACATAAAAGATGGATTCCAATAGGTATGACTGTACAGTACCTCAAAAAAGCCAAAACTGATTTGACTGCTGAATGCGACCTCTCCACGACGAATTGGGAGACGACGACCGAAGTTCCATGTAAAGTGGATGTCAAGGATAAAGATGGACAGTTAGTAGTTACTGCCACAATTACAATGAACGTCTCAAATAAAAAATAAAATGAAAGCAATCGTTTGCGAAACCTTAGGACCTCCTGAAAATCTAGTTTACAAAGAAGTTAGCTCCAGAGAACCAGGCCCCAAAGAAGTGCTCATTAGCGTTAAGGCCTGTGCCATTAATTTTCCAGATACACTAATTATACAAGGCAAATACCAGATTCGGCCTGACCTTCCATTTACACCAGGCAGTGATATTTCAGGTGTCATTAAAGCAGTTGGTTCTGAGGTTAAGTTTTTTAATGAAGGAGACAAGGTGTTTGGTGTTTTACCTCACGGAGGTATGGCAGAAGAAGCGGTAGTAAGTATGAAAAACGTATTTCCTATGCCGCCAGAAATGTCCTTTGAAGAAGGGGCATCATTTCTGTATGCCTATGGCACTTCCTTTCATGCTATCAAGGACAGAGCAGAATTAAAGGCCGGAGAAACAATCGCTATTCTAGGAGCCTCTGGTGGCGTAGGGCTTGCCGCGGTTGACTTAGCGAAGAGCATTGGGGCCACTGTCATTGCCTGTGCTTCTACCGAAGAAAAACTAGACTTGTGTAAGCAATATGGTGCCGATCATACCATTAACTATAATACGGAAAATCTCAAGGATAGACTAAAAGAACTTACAGGGGGCAAAGGCGTGAACGTCATCTATGACCCTGTAGGAGGAGACTATGCGGAACAAGCACTAAGAGCATGTGCATGGAAAGGCAGATATCTCGTCGTCGGATTTGCAGCAGGCACCATTCCTAAACTGCCACTCAATCTTGCGCTACTCAAGGGCTGTTCTATAGTTGGCGTATTCTGGGGAAGATTTGCACAAGAGCAACCTAAAGAAAACATGGCCAATAGTCTATCTATTATCCAGATGTACAAAGAAGATAAGATAAAACCACATATACAAGAACGGTATAAGTTATCTGAAGCCCCTCAAGCTCTCCGAAAAATGATGGATAGAAAAGTGATTGGTAAAGTAATCCTTGAAATAGGATAATAGTCGTTCACTTAAATTTTTGCAGCGATGTGAGCTGCCTCTTTGATGGCACGCTTAGCATCCAATCCTTTGGAATTCTTTGCACCACCAATGATGTGTACATGCTCAGCATCCATATCTAGTGCTGCACTTAGCTCATCACGGCTCTCTTGTCCTGCACATATAACAAGATGGTCTATCTCTAGTAACTTGATATCTTCCCCGACTTTCACTGTAAGTCCTGCGTCAGTCATGGAGACATACTCACATTGAGAATACATTTCAACTTCCTTCTTTTTAAGTGAAGCTCTATGAATCCAGCCAGTGGTTTTACCTAATCCCTTACCATGCTTACCGATAGACCTCTTTAGTAAATATATTTTTCTTGGAGAGGGACTATTGACTGGGACTGCAGTAGCACCTGGAGAATTGTAATTCATATCTACTCCCCATTCTTTCATATAGGCCGCAGTATCTATAGTATGGGTCGTATCATGCGCTAAGAATTCAGCGACGTCAAATCCAATACCACCTGCGCCTATAATAGCTACCTTATGACCTACTTCTTTCTTATCCCATAATACATCTCTATATGATAATACTTTGGGATGATTGACACCTTCAAAAGTTAGCATCCGAGGTGTAACGCCAGTTGCGATAATTATTTCATCGCAGGTCATGTCATTAAGTATGTCGTTCGTCATTCTAGTTCTCAGAAAGATATTGACATGAAACTTCTCGAGCATGGTCTTGTAATATCTGATGGTCTCTGCATAATCTTCCTTACCTGGTATTTCTTTGGCCATGTTAAATTGGCCTCCTAGTCTATCTGATGCTTCGTATAGGTCTACTTGATGTCCTCTTTCTGCCGCAATCGCCGCAGCTGCTAGGCCAGCAGGACCGCCACCGACGACAACCACTTTCTTGGGATGCTCTGTAGGGATATAGTTTAATTCTGTTTCGTAACAAGCTCTTGGATTGACAATA
>CAZIMH010000383.1:0-2808 GCA_964540155.1 uncultured Saprospiraceae bacterium | reverse complement strand
GGCATAGAAGTAGTTGATATTGTATTTGGCTTTAGATAGTTATGTGCAGGACTCTCCGGTGAATCCAAGAATGTACTGGAGTTTATAGGGGGTTGTTTCAGTGCGCTAGATGTGGTTATTGGGAAAGTTGTTCTTGTAATGAGGACTAGTGTTGACTTTGTTTGTATGATATCTTTATCAGTAGGATTTGAAACTGATTCGAAAGGTAACTCCGCTGAGGAAAGCAGGTCATCTGTATCTGTATTGGGCTTATAATAAAGTGTATCGGATGTGTTTGTTACTGCACCCTTCCTTGTATCGTCAATCGTTGTATGCTCTGTCTGCTTGTTGTTATATGGTGATTCACTAAATAATGTAGCTTGAGCAATTTTAATCGAAAAGGCTCCTGCTGCAATTAGAAACAATAAGACTAATCTATTTTTCCTTTTGGGATGCAGCTCTTGCTCTATCTTATCCCACACTAAATCCTCATTCCAGTTAGGCGTACTTTGGTCTAAGGATTTTCTCATTTTATCTTTATGATTATTCATATGCCTGATGTATTTAATTTAGTCCACTTTGACACCAATAAGTTTTTGGCTCTGGACAATTGAGACCTAGACGTAGATTTCTTGATACCTAAAAGGCTTGCTATTTCTTCATGACTAAAATTTTCGTAGTAGTATAAATTGAGAATGATACGGTGTACTTCTGGCAGATCATCTATTGTTTCCTTGATCTCTTCTACTGTCAACTTATCATAAATATGCTGTGCTTCATTAATGCTGATCTCCGGTAATTCGTCCACCAAAATGTCCTTCGTTTTTCTCAGGTATTGTAGGGCAGTATTGACTGCAATTCTAGCAGACCAAGCGTTAAAACCCCCTAACGAAGTCTTATAACTATTGATGTTTCTAAAAATCTGAATATAGGTTTCCTGAAGTAGATCTTCTGACATTCTAATGTCCTTCACATAGCGATACACGATGGACATCAATCGATGCTTAGAAGAATGATAAAGTCGCTTTTGAGCGCCCTTATCATTCTTCTTACATTTTAATATTATATGTTCTAACTCTTTGATGAGTTACTCGTATCTTACTATAAAATCACCTGTCACTTCTTGAGTGCCCAGGTCTTTCGTTTCTACATCCCCTGTTAAGGTGCCTACTATTTCTCCGTTTGAAAATTGTGTCACAGAGGCCGTTACCTCATCAAAAGAAAAGAAGGAAAATGGTTCATTCATAAAAGGCCACCCAACATGTAATTCTGATACAAGGTTATCTCCAATAACAATATCATTCATTTTGAAAATGATAAATCCAATATTAATATCATCATGTGTTCCTACTAGAGTAAAGGAACTAGGGTCCTCCGGTACACCGGATTCAAAATCAATAGCAAAACTGTAATCACTTCCTATATTTATATTTAACTCAGATGACAGCAATCGAATGCGTTCATCATCGCAGGCTTGAATTGTACCAAGCGTCGTCCCTCCAGTCGGTGTATCTTTTACAATTAGGTTAGCGCCAAAAGTGTCTTGATTGGTTAAATGTAGTTCTATGTCTAATGGTCCAGAGTAGTCACATATACTTACGTCAAATGAGTACTCGCCATTAGGACCGAATTCTGTTGTCTCAATGTTTCTTCTAATAGTGTCGCTTCCTATTGGATAAGATATGGTCAACGTACCCATTGCAGAAGAAACAGGGCTGCCATCACAGTTCTGGAAGTCTCCAGTAAACTCATACTCTGTCGCTGAAAAGTTAATGTCATCTTGTTCTATAATTTCTTGCTCCGAAGATATAATTCCGAGATTTTCAAAATAAATTCCAAAGTCCAGAATGTTTTCTTGTTCTGCATTGATAAAATCTAAACAACCTGTTTCCGCGGTTTCAAATGATGGTATAGAGAAAAAGTAGATTACTTCCCCCGCAGGAACCAAAAGTTCAATATAGCCATCTAGGTCAGTCAGATCATAGGCACCTTCAAATAGTAATCTATCCTCAACTCTCTCAAACTCCCACGCCAGCAGCACATGTGCATTTTTAATGGGCTCATCGTTAATGTCTGTAAAAGTGCCATAAAGTTTTATCAAGTCAGGGTCTCCGGGATTTTCAAGGACTCTATCCTCTCCTATTATTTCTCCAGATTTCCTAATCAGTCTCAAATCAATTTCTTTAGCTTCCGCAATATCTAAGGTTGTTCTTTTATACTTGGCGGCAAAAAGTTCTTCTTCTATGGCGATGGTGACTTGGCTACCACCGAGTAGTGGAAGATCTGCTGTGTTATACCGGCCAATCTGGTCAGTCAGCGTTTCTCCTAAAAGATTACCATTTTGATAAAACTCAATGACAGCCTCTGGTACAGCAGCTCCGTCGTTATCTACAATCTGTCCAGAAAGAAAAGCACCATCTATCTCTGTCGGTTCTTCTATTGTGATTACTGGTTCTTCTATAATTACTTCCTCTTCTCTACAGGCGCTTAGCAATAGAATAATAAATAGGAATATGTAATGATTTTTCATTTTTTAAGAATTAAGATTAAAGCTATATGCGGCCGCTGTCATATGGTATATGCGTTGACTTATAAAAGTGCTGCTGGATTTAGCACATTTTATTTAAAGTATTTTGAAGACGAACTATTGATTAGCTACCTATCATAGTCTTCCCTTCTGCGTTTGTTCAGAGTGAAGATGAATGCCCATATAAAAAAAAAGCTACCCCAGTCTTCACCAAGGTAGCTGTTATTATATAAAAGATAATCCTATAATTCTGGGATCATATTATCCCGCGTATTCTTCTGCACTGTCACAGCGCCAAACAT
>CAZIMH010000382.1:0-2849 GCA_964540155.1 uncultured Saprospiraceae bacterium | reverse complement strand
TCCAGACACCACCACCAGTGGAGCCGAAGTAGTATAAATTGGGTTGTCCTACGACGCCAGTGACTGCACATGAGCGCCCGCCTCTATATGGTCCGATATTTCGCCATTTCACTTCTGCATAACTGGATGATGAGCTATCGTCTGAATTTTGTGATTGGACATCTGGCATGATACAGATGCTGAAAGACAGGACAATAAGAGTGCTAATTATTTTATTCATTTTCCACCGTTGTAGCCGTAAGATAATAAAGTTAGAATGTATAATTGAATAACAGAGCAGCCTGTCTTTTATTTGACTTAATCGGAAACCCGTATGTAGAACGTATAAGTAAAAATGAAAGAGCAGTCACCCTTATTATGTCACCGTATCTAATCCGATAGGAGGTATTATCAGCTGATCCTCTTCTAAGCCTGACCAGCTATGCTCAGCTAATTGACCATCGTATTTTTCTAGATTAACTACAAAGCCTGTCAGTTGTGACATTCCACTAATTTTTCCGACATTATCTATTCCGTCAGGAGCCAGAATATTAACATTGACACCAGTGGTTTTTTTTGCAGTAGTCATTGCTGTACTCTGATGTCCCCATCCATGTGGGACAGCCACTGTCTTCCGTTGTAAGTGATTGTTGATTGCTACTGGTAAGATGATGCTCCCCGTTGTAGTGCTAACCTTCACCAAGTCTTTGGAAGATAAATTTAGTTCTTCTGCATCTTCTCCATGCATATAAATGTAGTTTGTATAACGATCTCCTTTTGTGAATTCCTCTATATTATGGGTCCAGCTGTTATGTGTGGTAACATCCCTTTTAGTAATCAGTTTGAACTCATTTTTCTTACTGATTTCCTGCTCAAAAAAGAAAGATAAATTTTTAGCTTGCTCCATCAAGTCACTAGGAGCTAAGTGAATTTTCTTATCCCCCGTCAGGACTCTATGGGGTACAAAAGAGCCAGGCTCATGCCTATCCATTAAGTAACCATGCTTGTGCTGAAGTAGTTTTTTGAAACTTATTTGCTTTCCTGATTTTAAAATCAAGTTCAGCACAAATTCTTGTGGGATTGTCCAAAACTTTTTCTTGGCAAAAAATGTGTACAGTGTAGTAATCAAAGAGAGTAAGAACTGAGTAATTTTAGAATTAAATAAAGAAACACCACTATGGCGACAAAGGTCTAGGTAAATACTTGCCTCGTCTCTCTGCTCTGCATTTGGTTCTATCACTGCCTTTGTTGCTTGTAGGTATGGTCTGGTTTGCAAGCCTAGCAACAGAGGAAAGATAAATGGCAAGTCAGGCCGCTCTAACGGACTAGTGCATGGAAGCATATAATTCCCTATCATGCCAGTCTCATTTGGGTAGATATCTAATGTCACCAGCAATTCCAGAGAAGAAAATGCTTCTCTAAGCCTATTAGAATTTGCCATAGTTATGAGTGGGTTTCCTCCAGTGACAAACAAAGCCTTTATTTGTCCTTTACCAGGTGTCAGTATCTCATCTGCAAGAAGTCCCCCAGGAAAAGTATCATTGGTACTATGAAAATTATGAATCCTAGACCGATCACTTCTGATGAGTTTGTTATTCTTCTTACCAAACTTTGGAAAGTCAACAATTCCTTTCCCTACCAGCATCCCTCCATGCTTATCTAGGTTACCACTGATTGCATTGATGCATTCTTGTATCCAATAAGCCATGGCGCCATAGGTCCCCATATTGACTCCCGTGGAGCAGTATATAGCCGCAGAGGATGACTGAGTATAGGCATGGACAAGCGCTTTGATTTTTTCTGCAGGTATACCAGTCAATTCGGAAGTTTTTTCTGCTGGCCATCGTTCAGCTAGCTCTACTACTTCTTGATAACCTGTGGTATGTTTTGCCAACCAGGCCTCGTCAATGTTTTCTGAATTTGACAATTCATTAAGAAAAGATAGATAGAAAAAGACATCCGTATTGGGACGTATAGCAATATGGTCACTGGCTATTTTTGCAGTTTCGTTCTTTCGTGGGTCTACGACAATTACTTGACCACCACGCTTCATAATGTTTTTTATGTGTAAACTGGGGTTGGGCACTTGTAAGAAGCTCCATTTTGAAACCATTGGATTAGCTCCTATGATGATAAGAAAATCTGTATTCTCTATGTCAGGAAAGGTCAAAGTAAATGGAAAGCCATACATCCTATGTGATGTCGCAAACTTATTACTGCAGTCTTGCGTGGCTGTGCTGTAAGTGTTATTGGACCCAATACCATCCATGAAGCCCTGAGCAAATATAGGATGCAGTGCAGAGAAGCCTGCTGCAGTACCTACATATAGAGCAATCGAGTTAGGACCATGCTCCTTTTTTAAGCTTTTGACTTTATCACCTATTTCATTCATGACAAAATCCCAAGATGCTTGTTTCCAAACTCCATCTTTTTTGACCATAGGTTTACTAAGTCGGTCAGGTGAAGAATACATCTTGTGCTGCTTAAGGCCCTTAGGGCAAGCAAACCCATAGGTAGTCTTATGATTGGCATCTGGCCTGATATCGACAACATTATTATCCTCAGTGTCTATTTCGAGTCCACAAAGCGACTCACATATACGGCAGAAGGAATGGTGGGTTTTGGTAGTCATGTTGATATTTACTTTAGATATACTCTACAACCTTGTAGCGGTAATATAGCAAAAGTGCTTGGACTGAGGACATAAAATTGTCTACAATCCGCAGCATCTAATCCTTTAATGACTTACTTTTGTCTACTACCAAACTATAAATTAAGATGACTATCAATCAAGTAAAAGATATCCTTAAAGGTGCTGAAAAAATAGCTTTCAAATTGCCATCTGGCCAATTGGTACCCGCTCATTTTCA
>CAZIMH010000381.1:0-2863 GCA_964540155.1 uncultured Saprospiraceae bacterium | reverse complement strand
GCCACTTTCTTCTTTTGGACACCATAACCTATCACAACCACTTCATCCAGCAGCTCTGAGTCTTGGCCCATAGAGACATCAATCTTAGTCTGATTGCCAACGACAATTTCTTGATCTTTGAATCCAGTATAGGTAAATATAATAGTGTCGTTTGGAGATTCTGTTTGTAACTGGTAATAGCCATCTATGTCAGTTATCGTACCTAAGGTAGTGCCTTTTAGTAAGACAGATACTCCAATAAGAGGAAATCCATCTTCGCTGGAAATTACCGTTCCTTCAACAGCTTGTCGCTGTCCTAATAGCCAACCTGTACAAAGTAGGAATAGCAGCAATGAGTTTATTATTCTCATAAGTGTCTTTATAGTTTTTTCATAGTGGTTTATCAGACTCAACTTCAAATAGACTGAGGAATAAATCCGATAGTGGAATTGTGTATAAGTGTGATTTTTACACAAAGCACAAATTTGCTAAAAAAATCTCAATTTCTTGAAGCAAGATTGTTACTTTTTCTGAATATTATTCAAAATTAAATTTGGCAATTGGGGTTAATGTCCTTAGAAAGTTGTCCGTCAAGCGACTATATTGATATGTTGTTTATTCTCGATTACAATCACACCTATTCCGATATGTATTACTTTCATTTCTTCAAAGAGATTTTCAAATATGAATGAAGACACATTAGAAAAATTGAAATATCCAGTTGGACGCCTGCAGGTGCCCAATAACATTACGAGCTCAGATATAGAAAGAAGTCAAGGTCAGATTAAGTCGCTTCCCATCCGGCTGAGAACAGCAACAAATGGGTTATCAGATACGCAATTAGACCAGCCATATAGAGAAGGCGGCTGGAGTATACGTCAGATTACGCATCATCTGGCTGATAGTCATATCAATAGTTTTACAAGATTTAAGTTGGCATTGACAGAGGATACGCCGACAATTAGACCATATGATCAGGATGCGTGGGTGGCAGGTTCAGATGGTAAAATGCCTATAGATGCTTCACTGCAAATCCTAGATGGTGTCCATGCAAGACTTAATCATGTGCTGGAAAATATGTCCCCTGATGAATATACTCGCTTATTGCACCACCCTGAGATGAAAAAGAATCTTTCATTGGCATTCATGACCATCATGTATGGCTGGCACAGCGACCATCATCTGCATCAAATTCTAGAGATGAAGAATAGAAACGGATGGTAGTTTCTTAAAGTCTACGGTCTTGAACATTCTACTAAAAAGAAAAGGGGAGGCTGTTTCTATGTGAAACAGCCTCCCCTTTTTATATCATTAAGATGTCTTTTTACTTCTTAAGTATTTTCATACCTATATTAAGTAGATCATCCATCATATTGCCATCTCCATCTCTGTCAAGAAGTTTCTCTACAAGGCCACCGCCTGCAGATCTTGCTGTATTCTGACCACGGCCACCTAGAAGCACTTGTGCTAGACCGCCTAAATCCAGTCCATTAGATTTTTGCTTTTGGCCGACAACACCCATAATCACAGGAGCGATCAATTGCATTAATACACCTGACTTAAATATATCTAGTCCACTTGATTGACCTATAACTTGCGCGACTTCTAATTGCTTATTGCCCAATAAATGAGATATTATACCCTCACCATTCATGGTTTTGGCGTTATTAACTTGGCTCTTACCGCTCAATACTCCCATAAGATCGCCTAGTATACCACCATCGTGATCTCTTTTTATAGCTCCAAACAAGCCTTCGCCACTTTGTTGATTATTAGCGCTTCTTTCTACGGCTCCCAAAAGTACTTGAGCAATATTACCTGCTGCTGACTTGACGCTGTTCGGGTCTTGTGCACCAATCTGTCTTGTTAACTGCATAACTACATCATCTGACAGATGTTGCATTACTGAATTTAGTAGGTTATTCATTTATTTAATTATGTATTTGTTTTGATAAAGTGATAGGAATAGAAAAAGACAGGCGACCGCTAACAAAACTCAATCTCTTGGAAGGGCACCTGTCTCTAAACAGTAGCTTATTATTCCAAAGGGTATAACCCGCTCTGGATTCTTTTCTTTACGAAGCCAATAATTCTACTTCATTGGCCATCTTTCTCATATTTATAAGGGCATATCTCATTCTACCAAGCGCTGTATTAATGCTTACTCTAGTAAGTTGCGATATTTCCTTGAAACTCATATCTGCATAGTGTCTCAGAATGACAACTTCTCTTTGTTCTGGTGGTAAATTATCTACCAGAGATCTTACTTTAGTATGAAGTTGACTCTTAATCATCGTCGTCTCCATATTGTCATCTTTAGTTTCCAACACATCGAATATGTCAAAAGTTTCAGTAGCTGAAACCTTTGTACGTCTTTTTGATTTACGGAAATTATCTACACACATATTGTATGAGATCCTCATTGCCCACTGTAGGAATTTTCCTTCATGGTTATACTTTCCTTTTCGGAGAGTATCAATAATCTTGATGAATACATCCTGAAAGATGTCTTCGGATAGGTCTGGATCTTTAGTAAACAGATAGATAGACGTATATATCTTATCTCTGTGTCTGTTCAATAAAATTTCGAAGGCCTTGTCATTTCCTTTAAGGTACTCTTGGATGAGCTCCTTGTCGTTAAGCTGCTGCACTTTCATAACTAAGTTATCTTAATATGTAAAACAATAATTAGTGTAGAAGTACGTGGCTTATAGGCAACAACAATTTAGTGAGTTAAAAATATTATTAACCAAAGAAACAACAATTATGCTATAAATGCTAGGCTTGACTATGATTAACAACTACTTAACGCAAAATTTCACAACAATGTATGTCTATATTCTAAATAATCTCATAGATGCCATATATCTGTCACTTTAAGGCA
>CAZIMH010000380.1:0-2898 GCA_964540155.1 uncultured Saprospiraceae bacterium | reverse complement strand
ATCCTATACTGATGAGTGTATTAGCTAAGGGTAATACGATAAATGCTGATACTCGCCAGGAAGAAGATGCTTTACCTCAGGTCTATGTTTTGATGGCTGTGTATAATGAGGAAATTATACTACAACAGAAGATAGAATCATTATTACAACAAGACTATCCATCTGATCGATTACACATCTACATTGGGTCAGATAATTCTACAGATTTTACTAACGAAATTTTAAAGACTACCCACAGCCCACGGATTACCCCTGTTATTTTTGAAAGCAGACAAGGCAAACCAAGTATTATAAATCAATTAGCAGAGATGGTTCTGAAGTCATCCTCTGATAAAGAAAGTTTGTTTCTCATGACCGATGCAAGTGTAATACTGGAGTCAGATGTGATAAACAAGTTATCCCGCCACTTTAAAAATGAAAGGATAGGCATGGTCGATGCGCATATGACTTATATTGGTATGAAGGCAGAAGGAATCTCGAAATCTGAGAATATTTATTTGTCATCGGAGGTCAAACTCAAATCAGATGAGTCGAAAGTGTGGGGTCAAATGATAGGCCCTTTTGGTGGATGCTTTATGATGCGTGCACATTTATTCAGGCCAGTTCCAGCTAATTTCCTAGTAGATGACTTCTTTATTTCAATGTCATTATTGGCTGATGGGTATAAAGTAATCAATGACCTAGGCGCTGTTTGCCATGAGCCTGTTTCACATGATGCATCAGAAGAATATAGAAGAAAGAAAAGAATATCTGCTGGCAATTTTCAAAATCTCTTCCATTACAAATCTGTACTGTGGCCCTTTCATACCCTAGGATTTTCATATATTTCACATAAGGTCATCAGGTGGATTGGGCCGATATTGATGATACTCATAGGGATGTCAAGTTTGGCCTTGGCCCTTATGCTTGGCGGCTTTTGGAACTTAGTAGTCATAGGTCAGATTGTTTGGTATTTTATCATTCCATTGATTGATAAACTGATTCAGAGTATAGGCTTACGGAATGCTTTTATAAGAAATATAACCTACTTTAATAAGATGAACGTAGCCCTTCTCGCTGGTATGTCTCATTATCTCAAAGGTATTCAGACCAGTATATGGCAGCCCACGAAGCGAGAGTAAGTTCTTTAATTTTGTACGATATTTAGGGAAGTTCATCGAAGAATAGGTGGATAAAGAACTTCAAGAACCAGATATTGGTTTATTAGAATTAGATAAAAACTTATAAAATATGTCAAAGGAGAAGAATACTGACAAAACAGCCCACGCTAACTCCATAATTAAGAACCATATGATATGGTCTATGGGGGCGGGATTTATACCTGTGCCTATAGCTGATTTTTTTGCAGTTGGCGCTATTCAGCTAGATATGATAAGGCAAATGTGTAAGGTCTATGATATCGACTTCAAGGAGACTGAGGGCAAAGCCGTCATCACGGCACTTACTGGTTCTGGCTTGGCACGATTAGGCGCTAGAGCTGTGAAGTTTATCCCTGTTGTAGGTACGATGATAGGCGGCCTTACTTTAGCAGTCTTGTCGGGAGCATCCACCTATGCGATAGGTGAGGTATTTAAAAAGCACTTCGCCACAGGAGGCACATTTCTTGATTTTGACCCTGAACGTCTCAAAAGATATTATGATGAGAAATTTGAAAAGGGTAAGCAAATGGCTAAAGAGATGGAGAAAAAGCAAAAGGTCAAACATGATGAAGTAGAAGAGGTAGTAGATAAGATGGCAGAAGATAAGGCAAAGCCAAAGGTTAAGGATTTTGTGGCCCAACTAGAATCCATTACACAAATGAAGAATGAGGGACTATTGACAGAAAAGGAGTTTAATACGCTTAAGAAAAAGATAATCGATGCTCAAAATTCATAGAGCGGTTCTACAATTTATTTTCATCTTACTTAGTTAGAATAGCCTAAAGCCTCAATCAAATCGTTAATGAGCAGTGTTGACAATCATGATTTAGACATCCTGAAATCTTACTTGAGCTCGGACCATCCTATGCCTAAAAGTGAGTTACAGTTTGTTTCCAAATATGTAAAGAAAAGAAGCTACAAGAAAGGTGATTATATCCTAAATTATATGGATGTAGAGCAGAAGGTAGCTTTCCTTGTAGATGGTATAGTACATCAGTATAATCTAATAGATGGCGATATCTTGACCATCAACATTGCCTTACCTGGTACAACTTTCAATAGCTTTATTAGTTATGTCCAAGAAACACCGTCTCAGCAGATTCAGGAAGTCATAAAGGATGTAACTATGCTTTATCTTGAGAAAAGAGACCTCGAACTATGCGCAAAAAGCTGTCCGAACTTTTGCTATATACTTTTAAATAAGCATGAGCAGTTTCACCTGAGAAGAGAGAAACGGACATTTATTTTGCAGCATAAGAGTGCAGTAAAGCGATTTGAACTTTTTATGGAGGACAAAGATGTATCTACCCAATATTGGAATTATGTTCCCCAACGATTAATTGCCAGTTACCTAGGATTAACCCCAGAATCATTGTCTAGAGCTAAACGACGTCATACCACTATTTAATGATTTCTTGATTTGGATCAATGAATTTTAGTAGAATGCTTTTTAAATTGGATTTTCGGATGATAACACTAGCCAATAACAATTTCTCAATCAGTCTATATCATCCTGTTTCGCACTTCTCTTAAGTTTTACTGGTTTACTCAGTACACCTTTTAAGAGCAAGATTCTTCTTTGTTACATCTACATATTAAGATAAAAAGCCAGCCCACAATGGGACTGGCTTTGGTTTTAGTTAATTAGTTGATCTAGATATTGGGAGATGACCCATCTCAAAGGCTTTTCTAATAACGCCTACAGAATTTTTACAGTTGAACTTCCATAGTAGGTTGCGCCTATATTTATCTACAGAAC
>CAZIMH010000379.1:0-2908 GCA_964540155.1 uncultured Saprospiraceae bacterium | reverse complement strand
GTTTTACATATCTAATTTTCCTTAATGTGAAACTTACCTCGATACTATACATATTGGTTTCTATACTCTTTCTATCAGTATCTGATGTATCTGCTCAAAATGTTTTTGTCAACAAAGAAAGGGTCATTGAAGAACTGGAAAAGAGAGGGTTGGATTACGATGAAGTTTCAAATGCCTTAGCAGAGAGAGGGGTGGACCTTAGGTTTTTAGATAGAACTTCTATCACTCCTGAAAAAGTTAAAATAATTCAAGATGTCATTCTTGAGTTGGAAGCTGAGAAAGAATTGGAACTAAAAATATTTGATGAAGAAGACCTTGATCCAGAAGAAGTAATAGACAGTACTGAGCTTGACCTTCTATTAGAAGATGAAACAGGAGAGGATGAAATAGACAGTGATGAAGAAGAAGATGAAACTGAGGAGACCGAAATCCTTATCTATGGTCAGCAATTATTCTCTGATGAAGTACTTGAATTACAATCAAAATCAGAAGAGATAGTGGCGCCTGATTCATACATCTTAGGACCAGGCGATGAACTAGTTATTTCAGTATGGGGAAGATCCCAGTTTGACAATGAATATAGAATAGGACAGGATGGATATATCAAGATAATAGATGGGAAAAGACGTGTTTTCCTGAAAGGCCTATCGTTTGGTGAAGCCAGAAGTAAAGTATTCAAAATATTTTCTAGACACTACACTTTTGGTTCTGGAGAATTCAGTTTTTCGCTCAATTTTTCTCGTACTGTGAAAGTGAGTATTTATGGAGAAGTCAAAGAAAATCCTGGATCGTATGCTATTCCGGCCTTCAACTCTGCTTTCAATGCACTATCTATAGTTGGAGGAACCAATGAAATAGGCAGTCTTAGAAATATACAACTCATGAAAACAAATGGGAAGACGCTTAGAATGGATGTATATGAGTTTATGCAGAACCCCGGCATAGCCAGTGATTTCTATCTGGAAGAAAATGATAAAATCTTGATCCCGGTCGCTGAAAAGATAGTAACGTTAGAAGGTGCTGTGAGACGACCTCTTAAGTATGAATTGATTTCTAGAGAAGGCATGAAAGAATTGCTGCTGTATTCAGGCGGGTTTGCAGAGAATGCATTTCAGAAAAAAATCCAAGTACACAGATTTGAAGCTGATGGTCAAAAGATTATTGATTTGAATTGGCGAGAGTATTCGAGGACAGGTAGAAACTTCGAATTGAATCATGGCGATAGGGTAGTTGTAGAAGAGATAGAAACTGAGATAAATAATTTTGTGGAAGTCGTTGGTGCTGTGGAAAAAGCGGGCAGATTCCAGCGAGAACAGGGGATGAGAATATCAGACTTGGTCCTAAAAGCGGGCCTTACAGAACAATCCAATACTTCTATTGCTTTTTTGACAAGAGATAATAAAGATGGATCATTCGACTATAATAAACTGAACCTAAAAGAAATTCTAGATAACCCATCTATTTCTATAAATCTACAATTACAGGATAGAGACAAAATAGAGATTTGGCAAAAGAATAGGTTTAGTGATGAAATAGAAATTGCAGTTGATGGGGCGGTCAGATTCCCTAGCAAGTTTCCATATGATGCTAGTCAGTCCTTGAAAGTAACAGATGCCATAATCTTATCTGGTGGATTGAGAAGAGATGCCTCTAACTATGCGATTATTCATCAAAATGATACACTGGATTCGAAAGTTAAATATTACAGGACGATTAATAATTTAGAAGAGTTATTTGATGACCTTGATAATGAGAACAACTTTGTGCTAGAGCCTTTTGATAGTCTCGTGGTCAAATCAAGAAATACCTTTTTAGAAGAAAGTTTCGTCAGGATAGAAGGAGCGGTAAATTCACCAGGTGAGTACCAGTATGGATTAGATATGACAATCAAAGATCTAATGACTTTAGCTGGAGGATTCAAGCTCGCCGCATCAACGAATAATATAGAAATCAGCCGGGTAATCATAGAGAATAATAAGTCTACTCAGACAGTGGTAGCTAATTTGGAATTAGATAAAGCCTTTAATGTTATAAGTGGAAACAACATAGATGGTGACTACAGATTAGAGCCCTATGATAATATTGCTGTTAGGTACATTAAAGAATTCCAACTGCAGCAAAGGGTGTTTCTGGAGGGAGAAGTTCTATACCCAGGACCTTATGCCATATCTAAAGAGAACGAAAAGATTCTTTCTATACTAGGCAGAGCAGGAGGACTCACTGACGAAGCTTTCCCCGCTGGTGCCACCCTGGAAAGAGATGATCAGGATTATGGTTATGTGGTGCTTAAGCTAGATGAGATAATCAAGAATCCAGAATCTGAATTTAATTTCTTCGTTAGAAATGGAGATGTTATTTCTGTGCCAAAAATCAGAGAGTTTGTAACTATCAGAGGTGCCACCAAAGCTGGTGAAGTCGTGGGAGGTGCTAATATTAATGAAGGCAATGAAATCCACGTCCCTTTCCATAGTAACAAAGACGCCATGTTCTATGTGAATGAATACGCTGGCGGGTTGCATGAGTTAGCTGATAAGTCTGAGATTATTGTAGAGCATGCCAATGGACAGATTAAAAGAATCGAGCCTGGCATATTTAGAAGAAGAGCGCCCAAGGTATACCAAGGGTCTATAATCACTGTTGGATTCAAATCCCTAGAGAAAAAAGAAGAGGACAAGAAAACAGATGTTGACTGGACCAAAGTCTTAGGAGATTCAGTCGCTCAAGCTATGAGTATATTGACACTGATTTTACTCATAGGTCGAATCGATTAACACAACTTTATATTATTCGAAACTTAGGATACGGCCTTAATACCTGGTAGTATTTTTCCTTCAAGAAATTCAAGCATAGCCCCTCCGCCTGTAGATATAAATGAGACTTTATTTGCTAAGCCTGATTTATTTATTGC
>CAZIMH010000378.1:0-2924 GCA_964540155.1 uncultured Saprospiraceae bacterium | reverse complement strand
CAAATAACCCCTTATATGTTACAAACAGACTAATTTTGTAAGCATGTTTAGACGTAGAGCACTACAAAATCTGATAGCTTGGAAGGACAAGACACAACATAAACCACTGATAATCAGAGGCTCACGACAAGTGGGTAAGTCGACTTTAGTACAAGAATTTGGAAAAAGCTACCAGCAGTACCTTTCGTTGAACTTAGAAAAAAGTGGGGATGCGGCGTTATTCTCAGGAACTGATGAGGTAAAAACGATTCTAGAGCGGATACTCCTCGCAAAAAACAAGGAGCTTATCCCAGGTGATACTTTACTATTTATAGACGAAATCCAAGAAGCACCTAAAGCCATAAATCTGCTTAGGTATTTCTATGAAGAACTGCCTGATTTGGATGTGATTGCTGCCGGATCATTACTAGAGTTTGCTCTAGGAGAGTTGGATGCCTTTCCTGTTGGAAGGGTAGAACAACAGCAACTGCATCCAATGGATTTTGAAGAATTTTTGGAGGCCCTAGAAGAAAATGTAGCTCTGGCGTACTACCTGAAATCACCGATACCAAGCGTGGCACATGAAAAACTGCTGAGCCTGTTTCACGAGTATATGCTAGTAGGAGGGATGCCAGAAGTGGTATCAGTATATAAGAATAGCAAACGAAAAGTAACAGCCTTGCAAGCGGTGTACAGCTCTATCTGGGATAGTTATGTTTCTGATATCGAAAAGTACGCTGCTAATGATACTGAGCGAAAGGTTTTACGCCACCTATTGGCCACAGCACCTGCTGTCAGAGATAGAATTACTTTTCATGGTTTTGGTAATTCATCTTACAAGTCAAGAGAAGTTGGAGAGGCTTTTCGAAAGTTAGATCGTGCTGGATTGATACGATTGGTATACCCGACCTCTGATACCAGTCACCCGCTAACACTAAATTATAAACGCAAACCTAAAATTCAATTCTTAGATACTGGCTTACTTAATTATGCCTCAGGTATACAAGCTGCAATGATAGATGTCAAGGACATGAATAGTCTATACAAAGGCTATATCACTAATCATATGATGATTCAGGAGCTCATAGCAAAATCTACACGACTCCATTATATCCCTCCCTTCTGGACCAGAGAAAATGCCAATGCCAATGCCGAAGTAGATTTGCTAATACAGCATGGACAACAACTCATACCCTTAGAGGTTAAGTCTGGTGCGAAAGGCAGACTGAGGTCTCTCTATGAGTATATGGATAGATGTGAGCACAACTTAGGCATCAGGTTATTGGCTAATAATTATTCCTTAGAAGAAGTCAACACTATAAAAGGCAAATCATTTCGGTTGATGAATCTACCTTACTATGCAATAGGAAGGATGGAGGCCTATTTAGATGTGGAGTCAGAAAAATAATTAGGTGTAACGAATGAATAAACTAATAAAATGACCTTGCCAATCTACAGCTTAGAAAATCATATTCCCGATAAAATTTTTAAAAGAGGAATAGATTATCAATCAAGAGGATTAGTAGAAGATTTTACTGAGACGATGAATATCGTAGATCATTTAAGAGAACTATACAAACGTAAGCCAGCCTTGTTAGATGAACTTTCAAAAGTGTAGGGTTTGTCTATTTATAATCGTATCTTTCTTTATATCAAAGAACACAAAGCAGCGTACCCAAAGAATCAAGCATCTTATTCATATATGAAATCGTTATACTATAGTCTATTGGGATTCCTATTAGTGATATCCATTAGTTCTTGCAAAGATGAGGGCTTACTTATTAAATGTGACTGTGAACAAAATGGAGGATATACTTTTAATGAAGACTCACCCTACGCGATACTTTCCCCAAACATCGTTTCTCCCAGTTCAGATTCCATACATCATCTTTTATTCTCGATTAGTAATGATACTGCCTCAATAACAAATGAAGAAATTCTTTTAGAAATAGATTCCTACCTATGCCGTGTCTATAATCCATCAGGTGTCTTGTTATTTGAAAGCACTGCGCCTAAGCTAGTCACTAATACAAACCATAGATACGCAAGTTTTTATTTATGGGATGGTCTTATTGGTGGAGTACCATATGTAGGAGAGTTCCATTTTGATCTCGATTTAGGATTCACCAATGGCTTACTCATTAGCGGTAGGGATATTAATGTAATATCTGTCTCTTGTGATCAGATTAATGATTGTTTGTCAGGGTCAGCAGACTGTGATTTTACAGATTGTAGATATTCAGAACAGATTGTTGGACTCTCAAGCCATCCAGAGGCCATTGATTTACCACCTGACGTTCTCCTAAATTGCAATTAGTCTCCACAAACAGCCTCTACTAGTTTCTAATAAGATTGCATTTGTTTTTACATTCGCACAGTTAAAAAGTAATTCTACCACCTTTAGGAATTTACTACTCTATGAAAATTGGATGCCTAATTCTTGTTGCCCTTTTAACTATAAGCTGTAACGAACAGTCTACAGAAATCCAAACAGGAGACCTCCTCTTTCAGCAATGGGATAAATCTGATTTTGCCCAGGCAATCAATGCCGTAACAGAAGGTGCTAACGGGCAAGACTATGCTCATGTTGGTCTAGTGTTGTCCTATCAAGACACTTTGAAAGTACTGGAAGCAGTCACAGGTGAGGGGGTTGTCCTAAGGCCCTTAGATTATTTTCTGGAAGCGAGTACGACAGCAGATGGCTTACCTCGGGTAGCCGTCGGCAGACTCAAGAATAACTACACCAGTTATATACCTCTCATCAATGACTGGGCCTTATCCAAAGTGGGCATGCCCTACGATACCCTATTTATCTACGGCAACGACAAGTACTACTGTTCAGAATTGGTGCATGATGCCTTCAATGAGAATGTAGATGGTCCTGATGTGTTTTCATTAGCACCAATGACTTTCAAGGACCCAGAGTCAAAGAATTTCTTCCCCAT
>CAZIMH010000377.1:0-2946 GCA_964540155.1 uncultured Saprospiraceae bacterium | reverse complement strand
TGTGGAGCTTACAGAATACCGATAAAGGCAAGGAAATAATTAAGCGATTGGGTCCAACAAAGAAAGAACGCCTGGCCTCCATAAGTGACCCTATAGAAAAGGTCATGTGGGAAATAGTAGAAATCATGTATGGAGAAGGCGAATTCAAATCCAGAAATCAATCCATTAAAAATCACCTAGCTGCGATGCATGAAAAGTATCCAATGCATCAAGAGATAGCCGCATTCTATGCCTTATCCCTAATATGGTCAACCGAGAAATATGGAAGTGGCAGTGATGACCTGAGACTGGCCGCAGCCATCACTGACAAAATCACTCGTGTGAACCCATTGCACCCAGGTGCCCTACACTATAAGATTCATGCTTTAGATGGTCCGACTTCTGCCAAAGACGCTATGGACGCCGCTAATTCTTACGCCAAAGTGGCCGCTGATGCGGCGCATGCCCTGCATATGCCATCCCATATATATCTTGCCCTTGGTGAATGGGAATCTGTGGTCTCTTCTAATCAGAAATCATACGAGGCAAGTGTAGAGCGAATGAAAAAGCAAAATCTGAAAGATGGCTCCAGAGGTTATCACTCATTGGCTTGGCTTCATTATGGACTACTACAACAAGGGAAATACTCAGAAGCAGAACAAATTTTAAATGACATGTTAGCTCTTGTGCCTAAAGATCCCACAAAAGGTGCACGAGGCTATCTCCTAGGAATGCAAAGTCGTCAAATGGCTGAAATTGGCGTTGATTCTAAAAACACTGTACTAGACATCGATGTAGATGTTGATGACATAGGTATTATGGCGCAGTCCGTTCGTAGTTCCCTCAGAGCACAATTAGCCCTTCAAAATAATGATGTCAATTTAATTACTGAAGAAATAGACTGGCTGTCAAAAAGAATAGTTATTGCCTCCCAAGAAATGGTAGCGGGAGGATTAGCCATGTGCGCCGCAGGAACAAGCAGATATGCACCTACAGAAAACTCAGTCAAGAGTGCAGAAGTTATCCTTAACCAAATCAAAGGGATGAAAGCAATGATGGAAGACAGAGAAGACCAATTCGAAGTGCACATTACAAAGGCGGTAGAGCTGGAAGAGGAAACGAACTTGCCTTCTAATCCTCCTCGAATCACAAAGCCTTCTTTCGAGCTACTGGGAGAGTGGCTATTGAAGAAAGGGAAATATGCGGAGGCTATCTCACAATTTGACAAAGCACTGGCACGGATGCCAAGAAGATCCAAATCACTGATGGGAAAAATGGAAGCTTATAAAGCGCTGAATCAAACCGATGAGGTAACTGAAGTCAAAAATGAACTACAATCGATTATGGCTCATGCCGACTTAGAAGTGCGGGGGTTTTTGGAGTGATGAAGAATCGCATGACATCTCTACTCCTACCTATTAGAGAAAACCACGTATCATAATTCCGGTAACCACAATTAAAAATGAAAATTAATGATTTTAGTATCAGGCAACTATATCAAAATAAATAATAACAATGTTTGGATTATTTAAAAAGAACAAAAAACAAAAGCCACATTGGTCACCGTTTGATACAATTGAAGATCACGAAAAGTTTGAATCATGTGTATCGGAATACTTCCAATCTAAAAACATAGATCACAAAATTGTAGATGGTATTGTAGAATTACCAAACAACGATTTTGGGCTTAATCAATTAGGTCTTTCAAACATAGCTCAATTCTGTAAAAACGAAGGTCCATCTAAATTAAAAGAAAATATTTCAGGTCATTTTGAGACTTTAATTAGAGGACACGAATTCAATAAAACATTTGAATCCATTAAAGACAATTACGTTAATGTACGAAAGTACTTAGGTGTAAGACTTTACAATCAATCTTATATAGAGCAGATAGGAATGGATAAAACAGTAGGCAAATCTCTAGGAGGTAATCTTTATGCAATGCTCATTTATGACCTTCCTGATACAGTCACAAGTGTGCCTCCCAAAGAAGCTGAAGCCTGGAATATTTCTCCAGAGGAATTATGGCAGTCTGCTGTAGAAAATACTGAGACAAAATACCCGCCCAACATTCTAGAAAGAGAATTACAGGGAATTAGTTTTAAAACAGTAGAGGAAGATCATTTCTTCTCTCCAAATATTGTGTTTAACATATCAAAATATCCAGAGTTGATTGGTGATAAAGGATCACTTATTTCTATGCCGACAAGACACATTGTAATAATTTATCCTATTAACGATCTAAATGTTGTGAATGCACTAAATACACAAATTCAAGTTACGCATGGCGTAAGCTCAAAAGGTCCTGGAACTTTAAGTAATAGTATATATTGGCATTATAAAAATGAATTACAGGAACAACCATCAAAAATTGAAGCAGGCAAATTAGTATTCACACCAACAGAAGATTTTGTTAACATGTTAAATCAGATGAAGTAATAGCAGGATAAAATGTAGATAAAAGCAAATGACTACTTCATCAGCATTTCTGCTACAGCCAATCCTCCAAAAGTCATAAAGCATTACACCTAACCCGTATCGAAAAGTTAAATCCAATCTGATTTACTTAGCTTATTGTTAATCTCCTTATGGTGTTGGGCAGCTCTTCGCAATCAAGGCTAACTTATAGGAAAATTCTTCAAATGAGTTACTCTAAAAATATATTGTGGTTAGTAATTCTACTCACTACTACCTACACTTCATCACTACAGGCTCAAAAGAAGGAATATTCGCAGTACCTATTTAATCAGTATCTCTCCAAAGGAATAGACCTAGAACTTGGCCTTCCCGTCAGTGTTCAAGATATTAAATACCTAGCCAACTCAAACCCCACGCTTGTTACCGTCACTTCCAATGGTTATGCCACCAAGGAATTATTAAGTATGGCAGAAACTGGTGTCCATATCGTACTAGAAGAGTATAAAAAGAAAAATGAGAAGTTAAATCAATTCGATTATGAAAAGCTAA
>CAZIMH010000376.1:0-2955 GCA_964540155.1 uncultured Saprospiraceae bacterium | reverse complement strand
GTCGCTCTTGCATTTCTTCTTTCGAATACTCCTGGGAAACGTGTGTACTTAGCGATGTATGGCATATTACCAGCATGCTCGTGACCACTTATCGTAAAGTTAGTGAACGGCACTACGGTACCACCTATAGATGCTTCTTCATCTAGACTTACAGCTCTTCTGTAATCACCAGCAGGCCATGTATCATATACAGCTAGTACAGGAACTGCCACAGACCATCCGCCACCTTCGTTTCTATCATCACCTCTGATACCTGTCATCGGTGCTATCTGATCGTATGCATTGTTTGGTGCTTCAAAGTTGTTATAATCTAAAGCGAATATTGGCTCTCTAGAACCATCAATTACATTAGCATTGAATAGATTCTGAAAGTTATCATCTAGGGCTAAATCATAAGTCCCAGCGTTATTGATTACATCAGTAGCCGCATTCCATGCGTCTTGATAGTCACCTCTTGTTAGGTGTACTAAAGCTAAGTAAGAAGTAGCCGCTGATTTAGCAGGTATCGCTCTTGATGATTGTGTATTAGGCAACCATTCTTCAGCAAATTCTAAATCTGCAATGATATTAGCATACACTTCATCAGCAGGTGTTCTAGTAATCTGAGCTGCTGCTTCTGCGTCTGTTATCGGCGCATCTATATAAGGTAGACCACCGAACTGTCTTACTAAGTGGAAGTAATAAAAAGCTCTTATAAAACGAGCTTGAGCTACAACAGGGTTAAGCTGTTCTGCACTTGCATCGACATCTGCAGCGCCTGCTATTGCTAAATTGGCAGCAGCAATTCCTTGATAAGCCTTTAGCCAGTACTCTGTAAGCATTCCGTTACTAGCCAAGGTTGTAAACTCATCCATCTCAACTCTTCTTGTTTGAGTAGACTGAAGATTCACCATATCAGATCTAAGCATCAGAGCTATAGATAGCTTTCTTCCCCAGAACTTTTCATTAATGGCATGTGTAAATGCACCATCAACGGCTGTCTGCACATCGTTAGTTGTCTGAAAGAATCCTTCAGCAGATAGTAAGCCGACTGGCTGCTCTTGTAAATCCGAACAAGCGAATAAAGAAATACCTACGAAAAGGAATAAGAATTTATACTTTTTCATAATTTAATTTTTGCTAAAATTTTTAATTAGAATTTTACATTAAGATTAACATTAAAAGAACGTATCGTTGGATAGTTTCCGAAATCAAAACCTCTAACAGTATTACTAGAAGTGTTGTTGTCTCCAGAAGCACCAAAGAAGTTAACTTCCGGGTCTAACCCAGAGTAGTCTGTAAAGGTTAACAAATTCTGAGCACTTATGGATATCCTAATGCCTTCTACACCTATATTCTGAACGACATTTGAGGCTAAATTATAGCCTAAAGCGATGTTTTTGAGTCTTACATAACTTCCGTCTTCTACAAATCGAGATGAAATCTCTCTGTTACTATTGTTTCCAACTCTTGGTACATTAGTATCAGTATTTGACGGTGTCCATGCATTATTAAAATTAGCTCTTGTTGTATTTGCATCTCCATTAGTCAACTGAACATCGTTCAGATTAAAGATATCTCCACCTTGAGCTCCTTGAAAGAATATGCTTAAATCGAATCCTCTGTAACTAAAGTTATTAGTGATTCCAAAATTGAAGTTTGGATTTGGATTTCCTATAATCCCTCTATCACTTTCTGTAATCACACCATCTGTTTCTCCAGTTTCTTCGTCTGGTAAATCAGCAAATAATGGATCTCCAGCTACACCACCTTCGAAAGTAGCAGTACCTGCTGGAAATTCTCCACCTTGGTACACACCAGCATAATCAAAACCCCAGAAAAGACCTACTTCCTCTCCTACTCTTAGTACATAGGTTCTATCTACAGAAAAGTAACTTGGCGCAGCATTACCGAATATATCAGCGTCATTAATTAAGGCAGTAACTTCACTTCTATTTCTAGAAATATTAAAGTCTGTGCTCCAGTTGAAACCTGATCCAACTACATTTCTTGTATTTAATGATAGTTCAATTCCTTGGTTATTAATCTCTCCTAAGTTCGTTAAGATTTCATCATTAGCAAATCCGAAAAACTCAGGTATACCATTGTTACCTAAAATCAAATCTTCAGTATCAATATTATAATAGTCTAAGGATACATTGAATCTATTATCAATTATACCTAAGTCCACTCCTATGTTAGTCTGGAAAGATGACTCCCATCTCAAATCTGGATTTGCAGGCTGATCTGGTGTAATGGCAAAAACTGTTTCACCATTTCTAGATGCAAAAAGTGTAGCAAATCTAGATAATGATTGGAAAGGACTAATAGACGGATTACCTGTAACACCCCAACTCAATCTCACTTTTAAGTTTGAAATCGAACTGTTGTCAACCAAGAAATTTTCATTAGATACTCTCCATGCAAAAGCTGCTGAAGGGAAAATCGCATATTTCTCATTAGCTGCAAAATTAGATGCGCCATCTCTTCTGATTGTTCCTGTAAATAGATACCTGTTTGCATAATCGTAGTTAACTCTACCGAACTGTGACTGTATGATTACTTCAGATAATCTAGAATCTGGCTGCAACAAACCTGTAGCAGTACCTAAAGCAAAATATGAGAATGCATCTGAAAGAAATCCTGTACCTGCTGCAGAGAAAGACTCTACATCATTGTCCTGGTATGAATAACCCCCAAGTAAAGTCAAATCGCCATTACCTAATCTATTGGTATAGGTCAAGTAATTTTCACTAATCAAAGTAGTTCTCTTAGCATTAGTTACTATTGCTCTTCCTCCTGCACCTCCAGCAGTAATCTGCAAAGTGGAAGGTTGGTAGATACCTCTTGTTTCATTTTGGGTACTTACCCCAAATGTAGATTTGAATGTAAGATTTTCAAATATATCTAGCTCCCCATATACGTTGGCTCTAAACTCATCTGTTGTTGTTTCATCCACCCTTTGTGTTGCAACAG
>CAZIMH010000375.1:0-3034 GCA_964540155.1 uncultured Saprospiraceae bacterium | reverse complement strand
TGTTGTCTTGGATGAATAGCGCCACACTGGAAGGGTTAAATTTGCTATACTGGCGAAGTGCCCATCCAGCCGCTTTATTAATGAAAAACTCAGTGCTGCCCTGAGTTTCCGCTATAAGCTCATATAGTAAGGCCTTATTGGTCTCTGACTTATATTTTAATTGAAATATCAATGCGGAGCGCTTCAGCCACATATTATTGGATGACATCATCTCTCTAGCCACATCTTGCGCAAGGTTTGGATGAGGCTTAAGGATAGTTCCTAGAATGGTGCTGGCTAGAAAGTCTACGCTATCCCACCAAGATTTTGTTGTAATAAGGTTCTGAACAAAATTGAGGTCATCTGTATTAAATTGTTTTTTACATTTTCCCATCAATTCCATCGCGATCATTTGGTATTCTCTATGGTCCAGCATCCATAGGTCATTACATATGTTGTGGATATCTTCTTTTATTGTTGGTTTATGGTCTCGCCATATAGGCCTAAGGAGAACTGACCTTTGGGGCGCAGAGATACCTGCGAAGGAAAAGTGATTTTTCATATAGGCTGCCATTGCCTCAGCTCTAGTGGGATTTAGATGAGCGGAGACGGCTTCTTGTATAATTTGTACATGTGGATTTATCATGCCTTTTGGTTACGATTGTAGTAATCTATATTTTACACTAAAGTATAGAGACAAAAATATGAAGCCACTTGCAGAAAGGATGAGACCTGAGTCATTAGATGATTATATAGGACAGGAGTCTTTGCTGGGAGATGATGGTGCATTGACCATAGTGCTGCGTACAGGGAGAATTCCATCTATGATTCTTTGGGGGCCTCCCGGTGTGGGCAAGACTACTTTAGCTCATATAATTTCACATAGTTACAAAAGACCTTTCTATCAGCTGAGTGCCATAAATTCAGGTGTCAAAGACATTCGAGAAGTTATAAAGAAGGCGGAAAGTAAGTCTCTTTTTGAGCAAGTTCCACCTATACTATTTATAGATGAAATACATCGATTCTCTAAGTCTCAGCAGGATTCATTATTGGGGGCAGTAGAGAGAGGGGTGGTTACGCTAATTGGTGCAACGACCGAGAATCCGTCCTTTGAAGTTATCTCTGCCCTACTGTCTCGATGTCAAGTCTATGTCTTGGAACATCTCAGCAAAGATCATCTTATACAAATGGTGGACAGGGCACTAGAGAGCGATGAATATCTAGGAAGTAAAAATATAGTAATCGAGGAGTACGAAGCGTTGCTAAAGTACAGTTCAGGTGATGGCCGGCGATTGTATAATGTCCTGGAATTGGTGATAGAGAGTTTCGAAGAAAATGGGGCTATATCTATCACTAACGAACTTGTGGAGAAGCGAATACAGAGCAATATGTCTATGTATGACAAGAGTGGTGAGATGCATTATGATGTCATTTCTGCTTTTATCAAATCCGTCCGAGGTAGTGACCCTAATGCGGCTGTGTATTATCTGGCACGTATGATAGAGGGCGGAGAAGATCCGTTATTTATCTGCAGACGCATGATTATTTTGGCATCAGAGGATATTGGTCTTGCAAACTCCAATGCGCTTCTTCTTGCAAATAATGCATTTCAAGCGGTCCATCACATCGGTATGCCAGAAGGAAGGATTATCATGTCGCAGTGTGCCGTTTATTTGGCGGCATCTCCTAAGAGCAATGCTTCATACATGGCTATCCGCAAGGCTCAAGCACTGGTTAAGGAAACGGGGCACTTGTCCATACCATTGAAGTTGCGGAATGCGCCGACTACCCTAATGAAGGAATTGGATTATGGTAAGGACTACAAATATGCGCATGATTATGACAAAAGCTTTGTACCTGATGAATACTTGCCTGAGGAAATCAAGAATGAATGTTTTTATGAGCCAGGACAAAATGGCGCTGAGTCAAAATTAGTAGAGCACCTCAAGGGACTCTGGAAAGGGAAGTATGGTCACTACTAAAAATCAAAGCGGCCCTTACCATTAAAATGGTAGGGACCACCGGAAATCAGCATTACATTTCTTTTTGCGCTCGAAATTTACAAAAAAATGCCTTCGATTGTTCGAAGGCGTTTAGTGTTATAAAAAATAGGTTTGAAAGTTTATCTATTTATTTGATAGTGACTTTTGTCATTATTACCTCGGCTTGGCCGCTCACTACAAATCCTAATTTGTACTCGCCATTATCAAATAGGTTTTTCTTTATGCTTAAGTGATTTGACATTACAGGTAATTGGAATATCAAATCTCCATTCATCGTATATATCTGTACAAAATCAACATCTTGTTTTGTTTCGAAATCTAATGTGGATGTCGCTACATTATAGTCAGCGAATAAAAACAACTCGTTTTTTTCAATCTCTGTTGTTGGCGTAGTAGACGCAAACATTATTGAAGCTGAAAAAAGGCTGATTGTGATAATTGTTATGAGTTTCATGTTATTGGGTTTGTACTCATAAGACAGCTTAATTTCGAAGAACACTCATTGGCTACATTCTACAAGAAGTACTACAACCTTGCTACAGACCCTCTACAAGATTTGTTTTCTACACTAATTGTGTCAGCCATTTTCCATTGCGAAGGTAGTAGCATTAACCTACTACCCTTTTGTAGCCATTATTTTTAGTACAATATGATAGTCGAAGCTTATTCCAGGTGTTCTTGAGAGACTGATGTAAAGTCAGGCAACTTATTTATATGCCACTTGTCCAGAATTTTGCCATCCTTCCATAGGACGACGCCTGGATTAGACCGTACGATGGTCTTTAATAGAATATCATCTGCTGTACCATATCGAATACCCAGTTGTGTATCTGTGTCAAAATCTTTAATCTCCATTTCATCAGCGCCACCTATAGCCATAATGACTGGAATCTTTTGCGCCTTAGCAGCATCAGTGAAAGGCTTTAGTTTGCTGTGCTTCTTTAGATAGTCTTCATTCCATTCATAATCTGTATATACTTCTTCCTTCTGAACGACCTTATCGAATGACTTCACAAAGGCAGATTCACTTGTGCCATCTATGCTAATAGAGT
>CAZIMH010000374.1:0-3042 GCA_964540155.1 uncultured Saprospiraceae bacterium | reverse complement strand
CATCTAGGAAGGGTTTCATTTCCAATAACACGATGTCATCCCGCTTTCTTAGTTCTCGGAGAAACCATCCTTTGTGACCTGCGCCGTATATGATGAGCATGCGCTTGCCTTTGTATCTGTGTTTCTCTATGGCTTTTTCTATATTCCAGTAATGGGCGATGTTGATATTTTCCCAGCCGCCTAAGCCAAGTTCTACATTAAAGAGGCGATTGTACTCTTGCAGAAAGACATCTTGTATGTCATCATACTCGTTGGTGTGGATGAAGTAAGGATCATTGACTTTGTTAGTGGCCTTGTATAACGAGTCAGATTTATCATTGGCAGCTTGATAGGCCTTCCAGTCATCGACACGACTTGAATCCTTACTTATGGCTCTCAGTTTCTTAGACCGCTCATCAGCCATGGGTCTGGTCCATCCTGCCGTCGGGATAATCTCGAAGTCCATAGTTTTGGATAATGGAAAGACCACATCCGTATATTCTGGAAACCGCATCACACGTGGCTCTGATATGGTATCGTCTCGGGTAAATCCCTTCATTGCAGATTCCATTCTGTCAGGCGGTATTTCAGACAAGATATAATCTGGATTGATTTCTTTGATGAGTTTCTCTAGATAGGCCGTATTATATATACTATCAGTGAGGTGGCCACTGTGTATAGCACCTAGCACTAGCACTTCATTTTTATTCTTTGTTGAATCTGTCTGGCAACTATAGATGAGGAGGATGGAAAGAAGCAGAAAGGTAAGCGTAGGGATTCGTTTCATTGATAAGCATTGTTACTTCTAAATGAATTAAGGTAGATATTTTATTTGAGAAATAGGGTAAATGCTTTGATGAGAATCAAGTAGGTAGTCTATTCTTTGATTTCAGTGATAAATGATTCCTTGAGGTAATTTTTATAAAGTTTGCTCACTTGTCTAAGATTTCTCCAGTATTGGATATTGCCAGGTTTGGGTAGTTCTATATTTATAATTTCTAACTCGCATTTGTCAGTCTTCAATTCACGTAAAGTAAAATTGATATTTTTTATGGTGTCCAACAGCTGGATAGATTCATCTTTCAGGATAACTTCCTTGACTTGGTAGTAACTATAATGATGGAAAGCTGCCGTTGAGGAAGTGTCTTTTACGATTTCGTAATTGTGACCCAACTCATTTATTCTTTGGAGGACCTTTTCTTTAGACATTTTTATTTTGAAAGATTTGCCTATGTAGATGGTGCCTTTGGGTATTTCTTGGCGAATCATGGAAGTAGCCGTTAAGGCAAAAACTGATATTAAGATCACCAGCAGCCTGACGACCATTACAGATCTACGTTTGATTAATTCAGGATCGAATCTTCCTTGCCTAGACATTATAAGGTGATGACTCAGAGGAAGTATGGATAGGGCGATTAGATCTGTATAATCTTGTACTCGACTAAATTTTAAGGCAGTTAGACTATTTATAGAATCTAACAATGGCGTGCTCATAGGTGATTTCCAAACGATGAATAGCAAACCAACTATACAAGTAAAATGTCTTTTGAATTTAGGAATTAAATAAGCGAGTAGAATTGGCGTTATAAGCAGTCCTGCGAAATCTGATAATTTCCCTGTTATCAGATTTGAGTATTGCCACTTCAGTACGGCGTCATTAAGGATTAGTAAAAGTAATCCAAGGAGATAAAGCGGATTTAATACCAATGTCTTACGCCTCAAATTACCACATCTTATTTTGACTAACCTTGAGTAACAACAATAACCTATTAAATTTTAGTGAATTTACCCACATATGATTGCTTCCCTATCTGTGCCTGAATGTAATACAAACCGTTTGGATATAATTCTATATTAAGATTCAGATGTCTATCTATGATGTCCATATTATCTATTAATCGACCCTGTGCATCTATGACCTCCAGCTTACCTTGTAATTCTGAAGGATTATCTATGATGATATTGATGGTGCTTGATGATGGATTAGGGTATACATCCATTCTTATCACTGCGGTATTCGTGTTATCATTAGAGGTGACCATAGATACTGCTTCATAAGTTTTATCACCCACAAATAAAAAGGATTTATCTTGGTGTGTATATATTCTCTCGAAGGAATCGACTAAAGTCTCACCTGTAGATCTTAACTCGACTCTCAAATTTTCAAAAGGGGAATCATAATTAGCTAGATAAGTTAGAGATCCATTAATTGTATCCTCATCAGATATAACAAACAATGACTCGTCATTTATGCCAGGATATATCGAACCTTGATTTGTATTGGAAATAGGCGTGAATGAATTACCAGCATCCCTAGAATAACCCACCATCCCATTTAGATTCTGTATGACATCACCATTGATTTCTAAGCCATAATGTATGCTTTGCCTGTTGTCAGCTAATAAAGTGTTACGGATAAATTGTTCCATCATTAGGTCATAGGTGGAATATTCGCCATTACTGACAAAGTAGGTATGAGATGAAGTCTTTACAAAGTAGTCAGATGAAATGGCTCTGTTGTCTGGAAAGTCTGCATAGACATTTGGTTCAGAAGGAAATGAGAATTCTGGTGTCCAATTATTACCATCATCAGGTGTAGTGAAGAATAGATCAGGGTATGAAATATAGCAATCGAAACAAGGTACTGGAATACTAGGATCTTGCGGAATGAAATGACCTATTCCTCTTACAATTAGTTTTGTATCTAGGATACTAATTATTTCATTCGGGAAGTCAATGAACCCTAGACTATATTCATTTTCCAGTTCCTCAAAAGATGCTCCCTCATTGATAGATTTTAAAATTCTATCATTGGATATGCAATACAAATGTCCTGATTCATTTATATCAAAATCAAGTACCGAATTAAATTCTATAAGATTTTGCCAAGTAATGCCATTATCGGTGCTCTTATAAAGAAAGGCATTCGTCAGTGCATAATATATGCCAGATTCTGACACCCTAATTTTTGTAATTGGCTGTGCTGTTTTTATAGACCCAGTATTGATTTGTCTATTATCTAAATCACCCCCAGGATAGAGCACTATCGCACTCCCAATATTT
>CAZIMH010000373.1:0-3058 GCA_964540155.1 uncultured Saprospiraceae bacterium | reverse complement strand
ATCCTAACACCCCACAAATTAATCAGGATCTTACAGAAGAGATGGCTACTTATCATGCCTCATTCCTGGATAGCCTTGGATCATTATACTACTCCAAAGAGAACTTTGATGATTACTATTATGGCAAAGGAAGCACCTATCCTGACATCAATGGATGTATAGGAATTCTCTTTGAGCAAGCCAGTTCCAGAGGTCATCTGAGAGATACAGACAATGGTCTACTCAGTTTTCCATTTACGATAAGAAACCAGATAGCCACTTCGCTCTCTACTCAGAAAGCTGCTTTTGAAATGAGAGAAAATATTCTTGAATTCAAGAAAAATTTCTATTCAAAGGCCAGACAATCTAAGGGCAATTATGTATTTGAATGCAATGACCACTATAAAGCCAATTACTTTGTAGAAATGCTCAACAGGCACAAAATCGAAGTATACAAATTGGGAGAAGAAGCCAATATCGATGGCCATGAATATAATCCAGAATCCAGCTATGTGGTTCCGCAATCACAAGTCCAATCGGTACTTATAAAAACCATTTTTGAAAGAGTTCATGAATTTAGAGATAGCTTATTCTATGATGTATCTACATGGACTTTGCCCTTGGCCTTAAATATTCCATCTGCTTACACTAGCAGGACTGTTAAAAAAGGAGACAGGGTGACTGAAGTTTCATTTATTGAAGAAAAACAAACAACTAATAACGTCGTCGCTTATGCTATAGATTGGTCTCAATACAATGCCCCTGCTGTACTATACCAACTGCTTAATGACGGACTAAAAGTTAGAGTAGCCAAACAACCACTAACAGCATATTCTGGGAAGCAAAGAACCTTATTAAAAAAAGGCAGTCTAATTATTCAACTATCTAATCAACCAAAAGACAAAGAATCAGTCATCAAAAGCATCAATGAAATTTGTGAGAAATATGAGGTCAAAAAGCTATCTATCGATACTGGTCAGACTTCAGAAGGACGATCATTGGGCGGCCCACAGCAACAAGTGTTAGAGACTCCAAAGGTGGCGATGATAGTAGGAGAAGGTGTCAACTCATATGAGGCGGGTGCGGCATGGCACCAATTTGACCAGAGACTGAATATGCCTGTCACTATGATAGACATCAGGCAACTACCACGAAGATCCATAGCGGACTATAATGTCCTGATAATGCCTGATGGACGCTATCAGAAAGATGCGCTACCTACTAAAAAGATTGAGACTTGGATAAAAGGTGGTGGTACGCTGATAGCATTCAGAAAAGCTATTAACATAACCAATAAATTGAATTGGACACAAATGGCTCAGAAAAGAGAAGACACGCGATCCAAAGCCAAAGTTGTGTATGAGAATCTACAACAGTCTTCTGGCGCCCAAGTTATAGGAGGAGCTATATTCGAGACAGAGATAAATCTTACTCACCCTCTGTTTTATGGATATGAAAAAGACCGTCTACCTATATTTAAACGTGGTACTCAATTCTATGAGGTGAGTGATAATGACATTGCTACACCTATGAGATATACTCAAAACCCAGTTATGAGTGGATATACATCCTCCAGAAACAAGCGTTTTGCCTCTGGTTCAGCAGCACTAACCTGCACAAGGCTTGGCAGTGGAAAGGTTATAGCAATGGTAGACAACCCTAATTTTAGAGGGTATTGGCTTGGAGGAAGTCGTTTATTTGCCAATATGATTTTCTTCAACGATTTAATAGCAAATGGTGCTCTAGAAACCATAAGTACTGCACCTTAATCGGCATTTGATTGGAGTGCTGAGTGTTATTTTCAGTACTTTTGTGCTCCATTTCAAACTTTATTAGCGAAAATCTTAAATACTAAAATATGAGTGGATCACAAATTAAACTTTCCAGAAGAGGAAAACTTCAAGTTCCCAAAGACCCTATTATACCATTTATAGAAGGAGACGGAATCGGTCCTGATATATGGGCTTCGGCCAAAAAAGTTTTTGATGCTGCTGTAGAAAAAGCATACAATGGAGATAGAAAAATTCATTGGAAGGAAGTATATGCTGGAGAAAAAGCTAACGCAAGAAAAGCTGGAGATTGGTTACCTGCAGAAACAACAGAGACCATCGCTGAGCATTTAGTGGCTATAAAAGGACCATTAACTACACCTGTAGGAGGTGGATTCAGATCTCTTAACGTTGCTATACGTCAGAGACTTGATTTATATGCTTGTGTAAGACCTGTAAAGTGGTACAGAGGCGTACCTTCTCCTGTAAAGAAGCCAGGACTTGTAGACATGGTTATTTATAGAGAGAATACAGAAGATATCTATGCGGGTATAGAGTACCTGCATGGTACAGAAGAGAATGACAAAGTGAAATCATTCCTAATAAATGAGATGGGAGCTAAAGGAATCAGGTTTCCTGAGACAGCTTCTATAGGTGTGAAACCAGTTTCTATAGAGGGTACGGAAAGATTAGTAAGATCTGCTATCAATGCGGCTATCAAAAACAAGAAAGCTAAGTCTATCACTCTTGTCCATAAGGGCAATATTATGAAATTTACTGAAGGTAAATTCAAAGAGTGGGGTTATGAGTTGGCTAAAAAGGAATTCGGAGCGACTGATTTGGATGGCGGACCATGGCAAGTTATAAAGCACAAAGACAGAGAGATTATAGTCAAAGATGTAATTGCAGATGCCTTCTTACAACAGATATTACTAAGACCAGCAGAATATGATGTGATTGCAACTTTAAATCTGAATGGTGATTACATCTCTGATGCCCTTGCAGCAGCTGTAGGTGGTATAGGTATAGCTCCTGGTGCAAACATCAACTACGAAACTGGTGTAGCCGTATTCGAAGCAACTCACGGTACAGCGCCTAAATATGCTGGCCAAGACAAGGTTAACCCAAGCTCAGTAATCCTCTCAGGCGTTATGATGTTTGATTACATGGGATGGGGTAAGGCTGGAAAAACGATAGAAAAAGGAATAAAAGGCGCTATAAAGTCAAAGAGAGTTACCTATGACTTTGAAAGACTAATGAAGGGAGCTACTCTCGTCAAGTGTTCTGAATTCGGAGATGAGATTATAAAG
>CAZIMH010000372.1:0-3093 GCA_964540155.1 uncultured Saprospiraceae bacterium | reverse complement strand
AGCTTTGGGCAGAGTAAAAAAATAGTCTACGAGAATGAGGAGCTAAATCTTCTACAGCATGCCCTGAATATAGAAGACGGATTAGAAGGTCTAAGATTCAACAAAGTGATTATAGCTACAGATGCTGATGTTGATGGTATGCATATACGGTTACTCCTACTGACTTTCTTCTTACAGTTCTTTCCTGATCTTGTTAGGGAGGGGCACCTATTTATATTGGACACGCCACTATTCCGTGTCAGGGATAAAAGAGATACACATTACTGCTACTCCGAAAAAGAAAAGAGAGCTGCAGTAAAGTCACTAAGAGGTAAAGCGGAAATCACTCGATTCAAAGGACTTGGAGAGATATCGCCTGGAGAATTTGGCGAATTTATTGGTGATGATATTCGATTAGAACCTGTAGAGTTGAAGGATGCTTCTATACCAGATATCTTGACCTACTACATGGGTAAAAATACCTTAGAACGACAGCAGTTCATTATAAATAACTTGAAGGTAGAATTGGATACCTTAACGGATCAAGATGTGGATGAGCTGGAAGAAGAGGCAGAGATGGCGTAGATATATACATTGTAAAGAAATAAGAAAAGGGCTTGCATTTTGCAAGCCCTTTTCTTATTCCATTTAATTAAATGTGTTTATTTCTAGTCCTAGAAGAATTGGCAAATCACACCTGACATTAGCGTAAATGTCACTAACCAATAGCCAAAGTGTATAAAAATATATTTCGCCCCTCTTCGTTCAAATAGACTATTTATTGCTATCAGTGGTAAGGCAAACATAACGGCACCAATAACGCCATGCACTGCACCGTGACCGAAGGTTCTGTGTCTATCACCATAGGTGTCCATGAGTGAAGTGAATAAAGTATTCACCTCTGTACCGGTCGTTTTAAAATCAGGATGCATGGCAAACAGTTGTGCTATCGCACTCTGATGCACAGTAAGTCCAGATATACCAGCTGCCAATAAGACACTAAATACAAATGATAAGCCAAGTATCACCAGCATATTACCGCCCTTCAAATCTTCTTCAGTGAAGCCATTAGTATTCATCCATGCTTTGCCAAATATAGGACCATACCACACTGCACCTACCAACATAGGTATTATAGCTGCGCCTAGTAGAATTAGTGGATTTCCAATCATAGTTTTTTGTTTGTTTCGATAATTAATAATTGGACGTTGTCTAGATGACTGCTAAGCTAAAATACCCATATACGTTCACTATGCATAATGCAAATTGATATTGAATTGCTCGTTTATATTTTTGTCAATAGTCTCGTGTATATCACTTGGTCGACTTTGACCTGACAGAGGTACAAACCTTGAGGTAAAAAACTAAGGTCTAAGTGATTAGAATTTTCTGTCAGTTGTTTATCCAATAACAATTCTCCATTTATAGATATGAGTCTCATCTGAGCCTTATCTAAGGAGCTGTCTTCAAGTTGTATCTCAACTGCATTTGAGGTTGGATTTGGATATAAAGTAAAAGCTACATTTGATAAGTCATCTGTACTGGATATGCATTCCACCTCTGGAATTACTGTCAGATCTAAATGATCCATATAGGTGCATCCATTACCATTTATTTTTTCTACAGATATAATCGTCGACTCAGTATATGCTTGTCCATTCCACAGCAAAGTATCTCCTTCACAAATTTCCTCAATAAGAAAATTATCATGCACAAAAGGTAATACCTCCATTATCATAGTTTCACATCCCACGGTAAGTGTAAAGATACCTGGTATAGAGTTACGATCACCACACACCGTTTCGAAAACTTCAGTTTCTTCGACTAGCTCAACAGTAAGTGTGATAGAATCTACACATATCTCAGAGCCGATGTAATACAAATCATATATGCCAGATTCTTCTATTAATTGATCTCCATACATAAGTGAAGTGCCACAGACAATGGTATCTCCAGTTATTCTAGAATCATTTCCTTCTTCCAAAATTAAAGACTGGAACAGTGTACATCCATTTGCACCTGTGAGTTTTGATGTATAAAAACCAGGTTCGGTTAGAACCATATAATTCCAGTTTATTGTATCTCCTTCACATATCAGCATAGAGGTAGTGTCTCTAACCATTTCTAAGAATGTCAAATCTAATGTCAATGTATATGGACATGGCCCCATATCAAATTTCTCTATTTCATAAATACCACTAGAATCAATCATCTCATTACAACTCAACAATATTTCTCCTTCACAAAGGGTAGCCTCTAGGAATTGATCGAGAGGCTCAAAAAACACATCCGTAACTAATGTATACTCACATCCATTTGAATCTAGTAAAGTCTGAAAAAAACGACCTTCGATATTCATAGGATCTTCTGGCACACATTGCATCTCGAATATAGTACCAAGTCCTTCCAATACAATTATCTCTGTAGTCTGAATAGTACAAATGCCATTACTGATAATAGTGTCTAAAGTAATGGTTGGCTCATTTGGGCCTGGAGCCTCTTCTTCACAAACTTCTTCCTCTATATGGGTAAAGATCACTGTGCCTGTGGTATCCACGCTAGACGCTGAGAGAGAAAAATGATAGGCCAGAATTGAAATAAAGAATAGGAATTGTATAAAGCGTTTCATAGCTGATGAAGTAATGATTTAATAAATAGAAAGATTGTTAATGGACCCTCATTCGAGGTTAGAAGTCGCTTCATACAGTCTTGGAAACTAGACCACAATGTTCAATAAAATGAAGAAATAGAAGCGTCAATAGACAGATAATGATGATTAAATATAAAGATTTTCTTTCCTTATAACAACTTGTCCATAAAGTATAAAGTTAGTGAGTAGCGTCAACCAATTGTAGAATTAGTGATTTGAGCTGCGCATCTAAATCTTCATGGACAAGTTTATCCCCTGAAAAATTATCATTGAATGAAGGCACAGATAATGAACCGACTACTTTACCATTTAGGTAAGCATAGCTGCTAACGGCAATTTCTAGGATTCGCTGACCACCTCTACCACCTGGTGAAGTAGAAAGCAGCAACATCGGTTTGTCCTGCCACATGTTCTTCTCTACTCGAGTTGCCCAATCAAGTATATTCTTAAATGCTGCAGTGTAA
>CAZIMH010000371.1:0-3094 GCA_964540155.1 uncultured Saprospiraceae bacterium | reverse complement strand
ACACATGATAGAGGATTTAGGACAAACCCACAATATCAACTTCATGGACAGAATGCAGTTTGCCTATCTCAGAGATGATGTAGTACACACTATCCATAGTAATGAAATGAGTGAAGCGTACAAGAATAATCTTATTAATGGTGAAACCTTATTCTTTGATAACTTGGTAGATACGAAGGAAGCCTTGATTGATAGATGGTTGGTGCCTTTGAACGAAAGTTGGCATTCTCGTTTTCTTTAATGTGATGATTCCGAAAATATGGAAATTATTTATTAGAAATTTAGGTTAACATTATATGCTACAAAAAATCAAAAACATCCTGGGAATAGAGGGGGTAAAAATTGGCCTTACTTGCCCTGAGACGCTATCAAAAAATGAGACGACTATAGAAGGGCAGGTAAAGCTCAGCTCAAAATCAAAAAATAGAATAAGTAGCATCAAGATAAAGCTAATAGAAAAGTATAAGAGAGGTCGACAAGAAGCGATACTTATCGATGAATACTTACTTAGTGAGATGGAACTAGAAACAGACTTACTACTTCAGGAGGGTATAAGTGAAACACTAAATTTTAGCTTACCTATATCCTTATTATTGTCTGACATGGACAAACTAGCTCAGAAGAACTTTATAACTAAGGGCATCGTGAGTATGGCAAAGAAAGCAAAAAACGTTAAGTCCTATTATAGAGTCGAAGTAGAAGCATTCATTGAGGGAGTCCCAGTCAATGCTATTGCGAAACAAAGTATAGACTTTACTTAAGTCTACTGAGCATTTTGACTTCTCTTTTCTTCTATCATCTTTAAGATTTCTTCATCACTCTTTCCGATATTCTCCAAGAGAAATTTAACATCGTCGGCTAAATCGTGATTGGGATAGGTGGCTATGAACTTATTATAAATCTCCTTCGCCTTAGCGTCATCTTTAATGTTATTCTCGATAATGAATGCCTTCAAAAACATAGCCGTCGGTGCTTTCTCATAATTTGGGTATTTATCCAATATCCAATCATATAGGGAAAGAGACTTCCCAAAGGTCCTGATAGATTTTGCCACTTCTGCTGACTTAAATAGATTTTCTGCTGTCTCTGGTGAATTAGGGTATCCCAGTGCAAAAGCTTCACACGCATCCACATACTCCATGGCTGCATTCCGATTTATGCCAGTATTGTCTACATTGATAAACAATTTTTCGCCTAGACTAAATATGTACTTATCTACTGATGGCATCGTATCTGGAATCATTTGTTTTATTTTAGCCAATTCACCAAAGTCCTTATGGTTATCTACCAAACTCATATACAAGGTATTGGCTGCAGATTCCTTTTTCATTTTCTTCATCAGACCAGCTAACTCAAAAATCTTATCAGCATAACCAGGAGAACCTACTGCGCCTTTTATTAGTGGAAATAAAAAAGCGGCATGTCTAGAAGTAATGTTTTGGTCTTTAGCAATTTGATACCCGTACTCTATAAGACTAGTCTGCTTTGATTCATCATTCTCTGATTTAGTCTTTTCTAATATATCCTTTATCAGTTCATTACCAGTTATTGGCGTCGGATCTTGATTATAAGTGTTAATCAAGTCTTGATTCAATACTGCCAAAGGGTTATCTCCTTTACATCCTACAATTAATATCAGGATAGCAAGTAATTTCAGAAGCTTAGTCATATATAAATAGGCGTTTTTGAAGACTGACAAATAAGAAGTAAATATAATATAAGCGCTATACAATAAATGTAAACTAAGACGGATAATAAGTGTTTTAGTATATGATGAAAGTGATTTTTTGGCACCGCAGAGACTTAAGACTACACGATAATGCTGGGTTATATCACGCATTGAAGGCTAATAAAAATGTCCAGCCATTATTCATTTTTGACAAAATAATCCTAGAAAAACTTCAGAATAAATCCGATTCTAGGGTGAACTTCATCTTTCAGGAATTAGCCCGACTACAACAAGAACTCACGGAATATGGATCTGAGCTTTGGGTGTTCTATGGTACGCCAATAAAGGTAATGACAACGTTAATAGAGCAGCATAATATCAAATCGGTATATACCAATAGAGACTACGAAAGTTATGCGCTTGAAAGAGACAAAAAAGTAAAGAATCTACTGGCAGAGAACAATATTGACCTGCATACTTATAAGGATCAGGTCATATTTGAAGGAAATGAAGTACTCAAAAAAGATGGCTTGCCGTATACAGTATTTACGCCTTACAAGAAAACTTGGTTGACAAAGTTGGATAGCCAAATGATGGACAAGGAGTTATTTTTCTTAAAGTCTTATCCAACATTGAGATACGCATCTCATTTTGCTAAAGCAAGCAAATCAGAGTACAGATGCACGCTTTCTGATATAGGATTCAAGTCATCTGACATCACCATACCGCCCAAATCTGTCAATCAAAAGCTGATTAAAAATTACAGTGATAAAAGAAATTTCCCTGCTAAAGATGGCACTTCCAAATTAGGGATACACTTTAGGTTCGGGACGATAAGTATTAGAGAGAAAGCACGTAAAGCTATGTCCTTATCAGACACCTATCTATCGGAGCTTGTCTGGCGCGACTTCTATAGCCAAATATTACAGAACTTCCCTCATGTAGAAAAGAACGCATTTAGGGCCAAATACGAGAGGGTCGATTGGCGTAATAATGAAGAGGAATTCAAAGCTTGGTGTCGTGGTGAGACAGGTTATCCGATTGTAGATGCTGGTATAAGAGAGCTAAACAAAACTGGTCATATGCATAACCGCGTAAGAATGATAGTAGCCAGCTTTCTAACGAAGCATTTGCTAATAGATTGGCGCTGGGGTGAAGCCTATTTCGCAGAAAAACTGCTTGACTTTGACTTGGCTAGCAACAATGGAGGATGGCAATGGGCAGCAGGTTGTGGCACAGATGCTGCGCCATATTTCAGGATATTTAATCCAACAACTCAAATGGAAAAATTTGATAAAGAAAAAAAGTATATCAAGATGTGGGTGCCAGAGTGGGGGACTGATAAATACGTACCTCCTATTGTAGATCATAAGCTAGCAAGAGAAAGATGCTTGGCTACCTATAAGGCCGCTCTACAGTAATTCA
>CAZIMH010000370.1:0-3095 GCA_964540155.1 uncultured Saprospiraceae bacterium | reverse complement strand
GGGCTTAAGGGGTATAGAAAGTATAAGAGTTGAGTTCATGAAATAAGTAATCTCCTAAGCCTGCCATAGTCGCTGAGTGGATCAATTATTTTTTGAGCTGACGGAACTCAGATAATTGTCGAAATAATTGGAAGTTATATGGTAAAGGAAATGACACAGAGATATGACAAAATAATTTTCTTGTAAGCCACAAATTAGGCCAAATGGAACTAGTTTAATTATGCTAGTTTCAATTCTCCAAATATTTTAACAATAAAAAACACAATAGTAACACAGCTTCCAAAAACCATAATTATCATCATTATCTATAGTGACTGATCTCAATATCGCTGTCCTATCTATACTGTTCTGGCATCTGCAAGCCTGTTTGACTACGTATGCTGTTGTTGGAGCTATATAACACTAAACTCTATACACTTATGCGAAAGCACCCTTGCCAAAAGACAATGGCTAACATTTGTCTTGACTCCTCAAAATTTGTATCCCTACTTTATACTTTCTTATTAGTCTTAGGATACTCGACCCAAGCTACAGCGCAAGATATCAATGTGAAGCTCGATTTTTCGGAAGAAAGAGGCTTCTATGATGCCCCATTTAATCTGACGATCACATCTACTGACCCAAGTGCTACTATTAGGTATACCCTAGACGGAGAAGAACCTACGCCAAGATCAGGTATCATCTACAATGGCAGTATTCCAGTAGAAACCACAACGGTACTTAGAGCAATAGGGTATATACCAGGAGTGGATACTTCTAAGCTGTATACACATTCATACCTCTATATAGACGATGTCATTAACCAATCTAGAAACATCAGCGGCTGGCCTAACAATCGCTACGACCTAGGAGGTAGCGGTACTGCTATACATGATTATGAGATGGACCCAGATATCGTCAATTCTTCTAGGTACAGAGCTGATCTTATACAAGGTATGACTGATATACCAAGTATGTCTATCGTCATGCCAAGAGGTGACTTTTGGGATATCTATGATGGAGAAGTAGAAAGAAAAATGTCTGTAGAATTACTATATGCAGACGATGCCTCTTTGAACGAGCAAGAAGATGGAGGTATAGAGCCACATAGTCATCATAGACTGAAAAGGTCTATGAGAATATCATTCAAGGAAGAATATGGTGCCAAAGACTGGGACTCAGATATATTCAGAAATTCAGCTGTAGGTTCAGAAACAGCAGAGAACGAATTTGATAGAATAGTCCTTAGAGGAGGAAACAACCGAGCATGGTCTAGAAACTGGAATGAAGATAGAACTGCCTTCACCAGAGACGAGTGGTTCCGCCAGTCCCAGATTGCAGCCTCAGGTATAGGGTCTCATGGTACTTTCGTACACCTATATGTGAACGGACTCTACTGGGGGCTTTACAACCCAATAGAGCGACCAGATGAATCTTTTACCTCTACTTATCTTGGTGGAAATAAGGATGACTGGTTTGCTGTCAGTCACGCAGGTATAAGATCAGGAGACAATAACAGATATAATTACCTAATCAATGATCTACTTGATAAGAATCTAAACAACCAAAGCAATTATAACGAACTCAAGGAATACTTAGATGTAGAACAGTTCTTAGACTATATATTACTGTCTTGGATGACTGGAGTACAAGATTGGCCAGGAAACAACTGGTGGGCTGGAAATAGAAATTCTCCAGAAGGACCATTAATGTTCTTCGGTTGGGATAATGAGTGGTCATGGGATGTCACTAGAAATGCAAACAATGGTGCATGGGTACATCCAGATTTTAGAAGCAATGATACTGGGGGAAGAAATTCTGCCTTGGTCTTTAATAAAGCAAAGACAAGTGATGAGTTTATGATGACGATGGCCGATCGTGTATATGATATATGTTTTAACGATGGAGCGGTAACAGACCAAAACTCTAGAGAAAGATGGGCAACACTGAATAATCAAATCGAGAATGCAGTCGTTGCAGAATCTGCAAGATGGGGAGATAGTCTCAATGATGGTGAGACAAGAAACAGAGACCAGCACTGGAGAAATGAAGTCAACAGAGTAGATGGTCTTATGGATGGAAACGTGGATAGATTGATAACAGCCTTAAGAAGAGAAGGCTACTATCCTTCGATTAATCCACCTCTTTTTCTGAATAGAAATCGGGCTATAGAAGTCAAAGACTTATCTGTAGATAGTGGCTATGAAGTTGACTTGGATAATCCAAACAACTCAGGCGATATCTATTTTACAACTAATGGTGAGGACCCAAGACTGCCTGGAGGTGGCATATCCTCTTCGGCACAAGAATACTCTAACAGAAGTCTTGTCATGAATCAATCTACAACATTGATGGCAAGAGTAAAGGAAGGCAATGACTGGAGTGCTCTACATACTTTGGAGTTCTTAGTTAGACAAGATTTAAGCGGGATAAAGTTGACAGAAATCATGTATAATCCTGAAGATTATAGTGTCAATAATTCAGAAATAATTGACGGCTCTGAATTAGAATTTTTAGAAATAAAGAACACAAGTACTAATTTGACTTTAGACATCAGTGGTTTGCAAATTACTGATGGAGTAGAATATACTTTTCCAGTAGGTACGATCATGGAACCTCAAAGTTTTCTAGTTATAGCTAGTAATGCCGAAGCTTTAGCACGAAAGTGTTCAGGTATAGATATACTGGGCGAATACGACGGTCAGTTAAGCAATGGAGGCGAGCAGATAGAATTTATGACTTTCGATGGAGAGGTAATTATACTAGTGGAATATGACGACGAAGGTCTATGGCCTACAGAAGCTGATGGTGAAGGATTTTCATTAGTCTCTACTGAAACCAACCCAAGTGGTGATCAAAATAGTTACACTTACTGGAGAGCATCTCAAGACAATGTATGCGGATCGCCTAATGCAGATGAAGAAGAAGACGATTGCGACGGAAGCCTTGCAGGTCAATCATGTAATGATAGAGATGCATGCACTACTAATGATGTCTATGACGACAATTGTAACTGTGCAGGTACATTAGCAGACGCTGACAATGATGGCATCTGCGATGAAGAAGACAGCTGTCCTGATTTTGACAACAGTCTGATAGGTCGTCCATGTAATGAC
>CAZIMH010000369.1:0-3099 GCA_964540155.1 uncultured Saprospiraceae bacterium | reverse complement strand
TAAGAAATGGGTACAGCCTAGAATTTTGTTTCCCGTTCGACCTTGCTCAGGGCAGGCTTATATTTGAATGAAAAAGAAAACCGCCGGTAGGCAAGTATGATTATTTTCCAATGGGAAATTATTAAATTGAATAACAACCGTTTATTCTACTCCACAGGCCCCAGCACTTTCCATCCGTTCCCAGAATTCCATACTTTCATTTTCTGTGCCGTAATATCTCCATTAGGCCAGTACCAAATCTCTGTAATTATATATAAATCGTCACTGATTTTTTCTCTAAGGGGAAAAGCTCTTTTGACGCCAGTGAATTTTGGGATGCCATTTTTCTCCATCGATTCTAAGTAGGCTATTTTGAGTGCCTTTGTCATGGTATCTATAAGCTTCAGGACCTCTGGAGAGTCTTGCATTGCTGAATCTGGAATTTTTTCACCTACCATGAGTTTGGCTTCTTTATTGAAATCTTTCAACATCATTGCCTTCTCTATATTACCTTCATCATAGGCTAGCTCTAACATCAATATGGCGCCTTCTGGTGTCTGGTCATTTTCAGGAAAGTAATCTTCTCCATAATCTACAATCATACCTCCCAGCTGTCTGTCAAAACTTTTCAGTGCCTCGCCTTCAAGCTTATCTCTTAAGGCTCTAATTGTATACCCGCCTATCAATCGACCATTATCTATAATCATCCAATCAGAAATCAGGTCTCTATCGATACCTATCTTTTGGTTCTCCTGGACATTAGTCACATCAATTGGCTTATTACCTATCGTTCCAAACAAATTATTCTCTTCATCAAATGTGGGATTAGAAAGCCAAATATGCTCCACCATCTCTCCATCTACAATTTTGACTTTAATAGAAAAGTAAACTTGATTGGTCATCGGGTTCTTCAGGCAGTCCTCAAAATAATGTAAGGTCAAATTTGCTTTCTCTATCGCCCAATTCATCCCTTCGCTGTCATCTTTCACATTAAAAACATCAGGCTCATTCTTTCGTTTTCTGACATGATCCTTCTCAGAATCCTCACGGAGTGGATTGACTTGTGATGTTTTCTTTTTGAAGAACTTGGAAAATAGTCCCATAATAATTGGTTGGTACTTGATTTATAAAAATTACTACATCCTTATCTAAATATAATAAATCATCTAAACCTTTCATATTCCTATAACAAAAGGGGTTAACCATTTACGGCCAACCCCCCTTATTATATTATCTGTGATTTATATCCTATTGGACGATTACTGTCTTTGCGATTCTATTATGGCCCTCTAGACTAATAGAGAACGTATAGGTGCCAGATTCAAACCCACTGACATCCATCTTGATATCTTCATTGGACACATCCTCTAGGGTCATAGAAGTCACGCGTTCTCCCATGATAGAATAGACGTCGACTTGGGCTGGATTACCAGCATATTCTCCAAGGTTCAGATGAACGAATTCGGCAGTTGGATTAGGCCATATCTTAATCGTACTGGCATCAATGTCAAAACTATCATGGCGATCAGGACTTTCACTGCCCTCCTCTGGCTTGAACACTTTTCCTTTTATTGTAAAATATGAATTCAAAGGGTCAGTATTTGCTGTGATTGTTACTCGCTTAGATACTTGACTTCCTTTTAGAGATCCTTTATTCTTAGAATCAAACTGCACTAAAAATTCTCCAGACTCTCCTGGCATGATAGGTTCTCTAGGCCACTGAGGGACCGTACACCCACAGGTAGCTTTTGCATTGCTGATTACAAGGGGTTCGTCGCCAGTATTAGTAAAGGTGACAACATTCTGAATAATCTCTCCTTCCATAATACTACCAAAATGAAATTCGGACTGTTCAAAAGTGAGGGACGTCACTGGGCTTTCTAAGTCTTCTACACTCTGGCCCATAAGGCAAAGACTCAGTGTGCATAATAAAGCAATCATCGTAAGGTTGTTTTTTAGCATCGGAAATAGTTTTATTGTATTAAATAAATAATGACTCTCTAAATATAATAGATGTAACTTGTAATAATATAGGTGTGTGACTTATTAAGATTTCATTAGGAAGTCATTGAAACCTTAATTGATATTGAATATAACGCATTAGAATATATCCGAACATTTTGTGTCACAACCTAGTTACAGATATTAATACGGATTAATTGAAATAATATTTCCTAGAATATCACCACACAAAAGAAAGTTATCCTCTCTCTTCCATCAGCTCCAATATCATCTGCTTCACCGTTGCCGGCTTATCCCACAAAATAAAATGTCCTTCTGCCTTTTCGGAAATGACAGTCAGCAATGAGTCATCTATATGACGCTTAGAAAATTGGATATTACCATCGTGGGGCGCCAATCCATCAGTGACCCCATGATAGTGAATGACTGGAATGTCTATGTCTGACCAGTCTGAAAGCATGGTTCTCAGTTCATTAATATGGGCCATTTTTTCGGTGGTGCAGACATTGAGATACTTTGGAAGAAGTGCTCGTGACAAGGACAGATTGGCCAGATGGGCATACCACTTAACGGGTTCTGAATCTGGGTCTATAACTGGGGCGACCATGAGGATACCATCTACAAGCTCAGGATATGTAGCTGCCAATTTTCCGATGACTGCGCCTCCATAAGAATGCCCTACGAGAATGACCTTAGAAGCTGGATTAGCCTGAATCACTGATTTTATACCCGCAGCGTGGGTGACGATATCGGTTACAGGCTGACCGTAATCTGACTCACCATAACCAAATCTATCCACTGAGATAAGCTTGGCCATTCTTTTTAAATCAACGTCAGCTAAATATGACTTGAATGCTTCCCAGCTGCCAGGCGCTCCGTGGACAAATATGACGAGCGGCTTATCTGGATGGTCAAGTCCTGTTCTAATATATCGGAGTTCTTTTCCTGCAGTATGAGTAGTCGCAAAAGTGTAGTCGGTAGCTAATTTTGGAAAGTAATCTATGGCTACTTGAGTAGAACCATTTATAGAACTAGAATAGGCATGCGCCACAGCAAGAAAAAGTACTTCTACAAACAGGAGCACGGCGATTAAAATTAGAACTAAGGATTTTAGTTTATACCACATCTCTTACTGTCAACACTTACTTTGATAAGTCA
>CAZIMH010000368.1:0-3105 GCA_964540155.1 uncultured Saprospiraceae bacterium | reverse complement strand
TGGACATAAAAAAAGCACCTCCCTGAATTCCAGAGAGGTGCTTACTTAGAAGTTGTCCGGTATATTTTATTGACTACTTCATGTGCATGATATCTCTGGATTTGTAATGACATTCATTATCGAGTAACAGATCCCCAAAGCCACATCGTTGTGTGGGCACCTGTTGTCTGATATGTATCTTCTGTATCTGCATTTCTTTATTTTTTATCAATGTTGTTTCTGTTATTATGCAATTCACTTCTTATCAATTTTACGACTGCAAAGTTAGAATCAAAGTTTCGATTTATCCAAATTAAATTTTGTTAAAGTTTTGATTATCAGTTAGTTATGAAGATTGTTAAAGGCATAGATTGACCGTTCTGCCTAGCGCAGTTCAATCATATTTTTCCAATTGTCTGTCTCCCAATAGTTTATGATTCAATCCGTTTTATTTATTACTTATTAATCTTCTCCATTCTATTTCTAAAAAATTTATAAAAAAAAGCGTCCAAAATATTTTTGAACGCTTTCTGCATTTTATCTCGATGTATGCTTTATATCATCTATTGCATTATACGTTCTTGTATCACATATTGATTAGGTATATCTATACGTCCTACCGCATCAATAAGCTTCTCTGTATGTAAAATTTTCTTCATCATTAGATCACAAAGTTATTTCTTTTTTCTTCTTCTTTTCTTCCAAGGCGCATCTTTTTGCCAATCACCTGCCATAATGCAACCATAGGGTAAGATTTTGTCTACCACTTCACCGAGACCAAATGCTTTCATTTGATCTTGTACAGCCTGGGCATTCTTATAGGCAGAAGGTAATTCTGTAATATCTATCTGCTGTGAAAAGAATCGGATATCAAGACCTTGAGTTTCAGCTGCAAAAATCTCTTCGATGGTTCTATCTTGGTTCATTCTTCGATGTTGCGTTCGGCTTACGTTCCTGCCAGCACCATGCGGCGCAAAACCAAGATTGTTTTCCGTCGTATCTCCTTTGACAACCAATACTGGTTCACTCATATTAAGTGGTATCAGTCTTAATCCTTCATGACTATCCGGAACAAATTTATCATCAAGCGGCGTCGCCCCTTTGGCGTGATAAAAGTCCTCACCATCTTTGAAAACAAAGTTGTGCTCATTCCAAAATCGGGATTGAATATCTGTTTTCATTTTTCTGACGACCTCATCGTGCAAAGTGGTATGATTCAGCTTAGTCCATGATCTTACGATTTGTAAAGCTTCCCAATATGCTTTCCCTTCTTCAGTATCATAAGGAATCCAGGCATTGGTCTTCATCACCTTAGGAGCCATTGCTTTTCGAAATTTCTCCGCAACTTTCATTCCTGCTCTATATAAGTTGGCGCCAAATCCTCGACTACCATGATGAGTCACCATAATCGTTTCCCCCGTTTGCTCCGACTGTCCCACATAGAGGAAGTGGTTACCATCGCCTTGGGTTCCTAAGTGCTTAGTCGCTAACTGATACGATCTTTTGGAATCTAAAAACATATTACCTCTGATCTGATCTGACAATTCCTTAGGCAACCTCGACATATCATCTCTTCCGCCAGGGCCGAAATGCGTAATTGAATGTGCGACATCCAAGACTTGCTTTGGATCAGTCATCCCAAAAGAGGTCATCATCACAGAACAGCATATATCTGCACTATGCATGGCAGGATGGATCGCATTTTTAGCTATTGCAATCCCACCTACTGGAATGTGTCCAGCAGGACCAGTCGGACAAGCATCAGGCATGACAGCACCACCTGTCAGTGTTGGTGTCAACATCAGTTGGTCCATACTGTGACATACCGTAGCTACATTGGCTGCTTCCATCTCATTTTCTGAGTCGATATTGACATGATATGGTTTCCCTTCTGTCAGTGGCTCTATTAGTACAGGTTGCACACTATCCAGATAAGCAGTAAGCTCATCACCAGTGAGTCTGTGCTCATTAGCATGGTCTAAGGCAGTTCTAAACCACTTACCTTGTCGGTAACCCATCGCGAGCAAATGTTTTCCTGTGATTTTCATTGTTATTGTATTATGACACAATATATCTTTGCTACTACGCAATCTTATTGCGCAGTAATAAATTTATAAGAAAAAAGATATGGCTACTAATAAAAATGCGCTTATGCGCTATCTCACTATAGATAAGTGCTTACAGAATACAAACAGGAAGTGGACGCTGGATAACCTAATAGAAGCCTGCTCAGATGCGCTGTATGAATATGAAGGCAAAGATAGCTATGTCAGTAAACGTACTGTCCAACTAGATATACAAAACATGCGCAGTGACAAATTGGGGTATAGTGCGCCGATTGTAGTGTACGAAAGGAAATATTATAAATATGAGACAACGGGATATTCTATAACGGACGTTCCGATTACAGATATGGACATGGATATCCTTTCCGAATCCATGGAGATGCTGAGACAATTCAAAAACTTCTCCCTCTTCTCAGAGCTCAATGGGGTTATACAAAAGCTGGAAGATAAAGTGTACCGAGAGACAAAAGATCAGCCAGCCATCATTCACCTAGATAAAAATGAGTTGCTGCAGGGGATTAGTCATCTAGATACCATCTATCAAGCCATCCTCAAAAAATTGGTCATAGTAATAGAGTACCAGTCATTCAGAGCTAGAAAACCGTCACCCATAATTTTTACACCTTATATACTTAAGGAGTATAATAATAGATGGTTTACTGTAGGAAAAAAGAAGGGTAAAAAAGAAATAATGACGCTGGCCTTAGACAGAATTTTGTCTATTACTTTTGATACGGAGCACAGATATACTAAGCCGTCATTTAATCCAGATGAATATTATAGGAATACAATCGGCGTCACTGTCTTATCAGACAAGGACATCATCGATATAGAACTCAGAGTAGATAGCTCTAATGCGCCTTATGTGATGACAAAGCCGCTGCATCCATCACAAGAAATGATAGGAGAGTATGCAGATGGATCTATATTAATAAAACTGAGAGCCCACCACAATTTTGAACTGGAAAGATTAATCCTGGGCTTTGGTTCATCTATGACTGTAATTAAACCAAGAAGATTAAGAAATAGGATTAAGAAGCATATAGAGAAATCAATGGCA
>CAZIMH010000367.1:0-3130 GCA_964540155.1 uncultured Saprospiraceae bacterium | reverse complement strand
TCAAAGTTCCAACAACTAAAATGGGAAACTTCTCCTACCCATCGGCTACCTTCTCGTCTTGCTTCACCTTCTTCACGCCATAGGCCAGCCTCATAATCAAAAAACCACATCGGAATAGTCTCTGGAGCAGTAGACATCAGATCTTCAGGTATTTCATAGGTCATACTAGCCGTCATCCCCTCAGCAACATTGAGCTTTCTGCCATCTTCTGCATACATTTCCACGAACACCATTCCATATGAGATGAGCACTTCTAACTCATCATTTTCATTGATGGCTGTCAAGTCTCCAGGCATAGAAAACTCATCTGTACCGATATGTTTGACATAGACCTCCACGTCTCCAGTATAGATTTCACCCGTTAATTCGTCCATGACAGAATTTTCAGGAAAGTCGAGACTGACAAGATCACTCGCCACCGAGCCACTGCCACCGCTTAAGCTCATAGGTGTACCTAGAGGGACAAGTGTCGTTCTATGGAATAGCGTTCCAGCATTCTGAGTTCTAAAGGTCCGAGACCCTGAGAAGTAACCAAGTTTTGTTACCTCTAAAGTGGCATGCACACTGCTTGCCTCTACATTTTCTAAGATGTAAAACCCAGTATCGTCTGTTACAGCCTCTTCAGCTTTATATAAAACCGTTGCATCTGATACAGGATTTCCGTCTGGGTCTACAACAAATCCGGTGAGGTCCACAGTAGACATTATTTCTGTCGACATTGTTTCTGTGTCATCAGCAGGGATAAATTCTATCTCGTCCTCACGACATCCCAGAATGGCTAGTGCTATACCTAATAATAAGAGAAGTATTCTTGAAAGTTTCATAATGACTAATTGTTAAATAATGAATTTTAAGGTTAGGCGTTTATTAGAAAGACTCGCGATACTTAATATCGTTGCCTGTATATTTTAAAATTAGAAATCTTCACCTACAGACGCATCACTAGAATTCTGGTGGTATGGCGAATTTATGTTGAAATCTGGATTCAAATCTTCTCCATTTAGTCTTCCTTCAAAGTCATCTTGGAACACAATAGTTTCAGTTCCGGAATCAGATGAATACACGATGATGTTATCAATATCGTAACGTCCATCGCTTGTTAGAGAATTTGAAGCATACTTCCATTGGAAAATCCTTGCACCATATAGTACAGCAGCTAAGTGGCCGGGGACATCCCCTACACCACCATTTGTTGTGCTGATTGCATCAGTGATGACTGATTGACCACCTATTGTTATAGAGTATAATGGTGCTGTTACACCATCTGCGATCCAACTTATCTCTACAGGTGTCCATACGTCCGGCATTCCTTCTGGGAAATTTGCAGCAGCAATGGCATCATCAGAAGCACCTTCTCTGAACTCATGAGGTACATCATCCTTAAATCTTATTTCAGTTAAGGAAAAATCTCCAGTAGCAGAAGTACCGGCAACGTTGATGAAACCATCTCTGATATCCATCTCTGGGCCTTCAGATACTCTAAAGATAAAACTCAGTCTTCCAGTCTGGATAGAATCAATAGAGAGTCGAAGCTCACCAGTGTCATCGTCTTTGGTATCTGTGATTCTTGCAAATTTATTAGAGGCTCCTGCTACATTGATAGTTATAGTTCTTGTATCTACTTCTCCATCAGCTGCAGTTATAGTTAAGGTGATGTCATGTATCCCAGCAGCCGAAAACGTATGAGTTGGGCTGTCTTCTGTAGAAGTACCATCACCACCAAAGTCCCAAGCGGAAGAAAATGACGTATCTGGTATTCCTCTCACTGAAGATGTATTCGTAAAGGTATACTTCAGTTCGTCGTTGTCATCTTGATTTACAATAAACCTTGCAAAAGGTTTGGATGGAAAATTATCGGTATCCACAATAATGTCACCTAAGTCCATATCTTGATCAAAGGGGCCAACCATTTCTTGATAGACAATATCTTCACAATTCGCTTCAAAGTATCGAATAGTGAGTTCAAGCGGAACGCCTGCTTCTACTCTTCCAGAAAAACTGCCATCCGCTTTAGCCGAGCCTCTTCCACCTTTATTATCGTCGTTGAGAACGGTAACATAGAACTGGCTCAGTCCGCCATTACTTGTGACGATCTGACCAGTAACTAGGACAGAAGGTACATTCAGGTCAAAGTTCCAGCAACTAAAATGGGTCACATCTCCAATCCATCGGCTGCCTTCTCGTCTCGCTTCACCTTCTTCACGCCATAGGCCAGCCTCATAATCAAAAAACCACATTGGAATCGTCTCTGGCGCAGTAGACAACAAATCGTCAGGTATTTCATAGGTCATGCTCACGGCCATCCCTTCAGCAACATTGAGCTTTCTGCCATCTTCTGCATACATTTCCACGAACACCATTCCATATGAGATGAGCACTTCTAACTCATCATTTTCATTGATGGCTGTCAAGTCTCCAGGCATAGAAAACTCATCTGTACCGATGTGGTTTATAAAGACATCTACTTCGCCAGTATACAGTTCACCCGTTAACTCGTCCATGACAGCATTTTCAGGAAAGTCGATGCTGACAAGATTATTCGCCACTGTGCCACTGCCGCCACTCAGGCTAAGGGGCACCCCTAGAGGGACTAGTGTCGTTCTATGGAATAGCGTTCCAGCATTCTGAGTTCTAAAAGTCCGAGACCCCTCGAAGAATCCAGGCTTAGTCACCTCTAATGAGGCATGTACACTGCTTACCTCTACATCTTCTAACATATAAAATCCAGTGTCGTCAGTGACAGCCTCTTCGAAGTTGTAGAGTACTATGGCATCTGCTACTGGATTCCCATCTGGGTCTGTAACAAATCCGGTGAGGTCCACAGTAGACATTATTTCTGTGTCGTCAGAAGGGATAAATCCTATCTCGTCTTCGCGACATCCTATAATGGCTATAGATATACATAATGGAATGAATAGAGTTCTTGATAATTTCATAACGGAAAATTGTTTAAGCGAATAATAATGGCTAGTTGTTATGATCCGAAGTATATTATAATCAGTTTTATACTAGACAGTCTCGCGATGCATGATATCGTTGCCTGAGAAAATAAAAAAAGTTTTCCCGGTATCGCACCTTCGGCGCTTGGAGTTGATGTTGGACAGTAAGTATCACGGTGCCGTGCCAACGG
>CAZIMH010000366.1:1871-3134 GCA_964540155.1 uncultured Saprospiraceae bacterium | reverse complement strand
ATATAGTCCGTATAAGTCTTCAGAAGACACATGGCCCTTAAAATCAAAGTGCTCTTCTAATCCATATTCCTTAACTTTCTGTCTCAGCTTCACCTCATACTTTTTGCCTTTTCCTATCACTATGACCCGTTTTCTTCCAGCTTCTGGCAGACGCTTATACCCTTCCACAAGCAAATCGAGGTTTTTTCTTTCATTGATTGTGCCTACAGCCAGAAAGTGGCTTCTCTGATCTAAGGGTACAATATCGTCTTCTACCATAACTGTAGACTGATAGATGACATGCACGGACTTGGAAGTCACCTTATGATACTTATGCAAATCTGCTTTGGTCGACTTGCTGGTTACCATGATGGCATCCGCTTCTTTTGTAGCGTGGGTGAATTTTCTATGGTATATCAGCCTGTCTATCGCAGAAAATTGTTTAGGAAATGTCTTATAGAGCAGATCATGTATAGAAACAACTGACTTGATATTGGCCGATCTCAGGCCTTTAGGAATCTCATTACTCAGGCCTATATAAATGTCTACGTTTAGCTTCTTGAGATCTTTTACGATCCCCTTCTGCCGCCAATACCATGACCAGCTCTGCTTAGGAGCTTGAAGAATTGTAAATCTATCTTCATTCAAAAAGTATGGATAAGCATTAGATATCGTTGGTGTGCAGAGAACATACTGGTGCTTAGGATGTTGCTCCTGCATGGCTTTCATCAGCGTTCTTGCATACTGACCTAGCCCTTCTTTGTTATGGAATAGGCGCTTGGCATCTACAGCTATGGTCAAGCGATCGATCATGGAGGTAAATATATAGGGTTTAGTGTGTACGGTCTATGATGTATGATTTTTCTGGTGCAAAGGTACGTTGCTTAGGGTCCATTTTTTTCAACAACTTTTACTACTCGCTTTTTTCAACTCATCCGACCTTTCTGATACCTCGGACTTTTGGCTATTTCTTTTTCAACTCATCCGACCTTTCTGATACCTCGGACTTTCGGCTATTTCTTTCTTCAACTCATCCGACCTTTCTGATTTCTCAGAAAGCCCACCTTCTCTTGAAAGAGAAGGATGCTGGAACGAATGATTATCGGAGAGTAGATGATTAGTTGGTTTCGCTTTTCTCACACCCATTTTTGTATTTCGACCGACTGGAAGGAGTGGAGAAATCTATTAAATTTTTATTCCGCATCGTTGGTCAAGGCTTGTTGTCTTTCTTAATCCTATATGCTTGTGTTGAGCTTTTCAATTGCTTCAGACTTCACAGAACTC
>CAZIMH010000366.1:0-1771 GCA_964540155.1 uncultured Saprospiraceae bacterium | reverse complement strand
TTGGCTTCACTTTCTATTAGAATAAGATTTCTCGGCTCCTGCGTCACTCGAAATGGAAAAAGTGGGTTTAATTATTTGGGTGTTGCGCCAGAAAAACCATATGCCCTAGAGCATACACCCTATACTCCCGTTGAACCGTTGGACTGTTGAACCATATTTAAAAACCACATTCCGCATACCCTAAACACCGTTGGTCGAGACTTGTAGTCTCGATCCTATACGCTTGTGTTGAGCTTTTCAATTGCTTCAGACTTCACAGAACTCTTGGCTTCACTTTCTATTAGAATAAGATTTCTCGGCTCCTGCGTCACTCGAAATGAAAAAAGTGGGTTTAATTATTTGGGTGTTGTGCCAGAAGAACCTTATGCCCTGACCATACACCCAATACCCCGTTGAACCTCTGCACCGTGAACCGTTGAACCATAAACAAAAAAAACTCCCCAACACACAAGATGCTGAAGAGTCTAATCCAATTAATATTTACTTTTAATTTAAGCCATTACTTCTTCTGTCTTTGTTCCTTTAATTAATGCCTTTTGAATATCACCAGGAACAGCCATGTACTCTGCAAATGCTCTAGTGTATTTCGCTCTACCCTGACTCAAGGCTCTTAGACTAGAATTATACTTGTACATTTCAGCCAGAGGAATTTTGACTTTTATTTTCTGGTAATGTCCATCTGTATCCATACCCTGCACGATGGCCCTTCTTGTCTGCAGATCACTCATTATATCTCCCATACAATCATCAGGACAGAGTACTTCCACATCGTAGATAGGTTCTAGCAGTTGTGGCTTGGCATTTTGGAAGCCTGTCTTGAATGCTTGTGAGGATGCAATCATAAAGGCCATATCATTACTATCTACAGAGTGCATCTTGCCATCATACACAGATACTCGTACATTCTGACATCTGGAACCCGTAAGTGGACCTTCTTCCATCTTATTCATGATTCCTTTTTTAATAGCATTGATATATTTCGCATCTATAGATCCTCCGACTATACACCATAGGAACTCAAACTGACCGCCCCATGGCAATTCATCTATGGTACGGCTCCTGACATTGAGTCCATCTGGATCTGGCATGCCTTCATAGTATGGTTCTATTCTGATATGCACTTGACCGAACTGTCCACTTCCACCTGATTGTTTCTTGTGTCTATACATTTCATCAGCGGAGGAAGTAATCGTCTCGCGATAAGGAATTTTAGGTTTTTCAAATTCCATGGAAATACCATTTACTTTCTCTATCCGGTATTTAATCAGATCAAGATGTAATTGTCCTTGGCCATGGAGTAAGGTTTGTTTTAGGGCTGCAGATTGCTCTACATGCAGGGTTGGGTCTTCGGCTTCTATCTGATGTAAGGCCTTCATGAGTTTTTCCATGTCATTCTTACCTGGGGGTGTGATAGCTACTCTAATTTTGGATGGCGGGAAAGCCATTTTCTTTATTCTGACTTCACCACCCTTGGCGCCTAACGTATCATTAGTATGCGAAGATTTAAGTTTGACTGTGGCACCGATATCTCCAGCGACCAGCGAATCAGTAGCTACTCTTGCTTTTCCGAGTGAAAGGAAAATCTGATTGATGCGTTCTGTGTTTCTGTTGTCTTGATTTACTAAATCCTCTCCGGATCCCATTTTGCCTGAAAAGACCTTAAAGTAGGATATCATGCCGACCTGTGGCTCAGACATAGATTTGTAAATAAAAGCAACGGTGGGCCCTGTCTCGGTGGTTTCGAGAGTACCACCTTCTTCTAGACTAGGAG
>CAZIMH010000365.1:0-3140 GCA_964540155.1 uncultured Saprospiraceae bacterium | reverse complement strand
AGCCACGCTAGATTTGGCTGATCCACTCTCATATAAGATTGTAGAAGTCTCCTTTAAGAAAGGAAATAGGAAGGATTTCTATTATAATCCACCCCACTCCAAAGCGATTACAGGAGACCTTGTAGTCGTAGAATCATCCTCAGGCTATGATGTCGGGAGAATCAATCTCTCAGGCGATTTAGTCCGACTTCAGATGAAAAAGAAGAAAGTCCATGAAGACAAAGTCATCCACAAAGTCATAAGAGTAGCCAACTTTAGAGATCAAGAAAAGCTCAATGAGGCTCGGTCTCTAGAAAATAAGGCTATGATAAGAGCAAGAGCCATCTCTAGGACGCTGGACCTCGAAATGAAAGTAGGTGATGTGGAGTATCAAGGAGATAAGAAAAAAGCTACTTTCTACTATACGGCTAATGGTCGTGTAGATTTCAGAGAACTGGTAAGAATGTATGCTAAGGAGTTTAGAGTGAAGATAGAGATGAAGCAAATAGGCTCACGTCAAGAATCTTCTCTTATCGGTGGTATAGGGACGTGCGGTAGAGAATTGTGCTGCTCTACGTGGAAGTCTACCTTTGAAACAGTGACTACTACGGCAGCTCGATACCAAAATCTAGCCATTAATCAAACCAAACTGACTGGACAATGCGGCCGTCTAAAATGTTGTCTGAACTATGAATTGGACACCTACATAGATGCACTGGGTAGTTTCCCCAAGAAAGCAGATACCTTAAAAATAGAAGGTGGATATGCTAATCTTGTCAAAACTGACATTTTCAAAGGCATCATGTATTACGGCATTCAGAAGGATAATATAAGAGGCCCGCTCATCGCACTGGATAAAGAGAAAGTCAAAAAACTATTAGATCTTAATAAAAAGGGTATCCTTATCAAGGATATCAATGCCATAGCCTATATGGAACCGACTACCAAAGATGAAGCTGAGGAAGATGCTAACTTGGATTTCGATGATGGAACAGGAGAAATAGAATTACCTGCAGTCAAAAAATCTCGAAATAAAGGTAGAAGTAGGAATAAGCACAAAAAAACCAGTAACCGTCCTAAGTCCACTAATAAGGGAGATAAGAAGGAAAGTAAAGGTGCTGCTAGCAAGGACGGAAAGAGAACTAACAAAAAACCTTCCAACAAGAAAAGATCTAATAACAGAAATAGAGGGAAGTCTAGAAATAACAATAAAGACGGTGGCGCTAATCCATCTTAAATTTTAAAATAAGAAGAGACGTCCTGAAATGATTATCAGGACCAAATAAATAGATAATTCTATGAAGTATGATGTAGTTGTTGTTGGCTCAGGTCCTGGAGGCTATGTAGCAGCAATCCGATGTGCACAACTAGGCATGAAAACAGCAATCGTAGAACGGTATGACACCTTAGGCGGAACCTGCCTAAATGTAGGATGCATCCCATCCAAAGCCCTACTAGATAGCTCAGAACATTATCACAATGCTGTACACAAATTTGCAGACCATGGCATTAAAGTATCTTCAGTGAAGTCAGATCTCAAGCAGATGATTTCACGTAAAGATGGTGTAGTAGAGCAAACATGTAACGGCATCAAATACCTGATGGGTAAAAATAAAATTGACGTCATTCATGGACACGGTACTTTTACTGGTCCTAATACACTCTCTGTTGCAGGTAAGGATGGATTTAAAGAAGTGGCTTTCGATAAAGCAATTATAGCGACTGGCTCAAAACCCATTGCACCAGCTTCATTTAATTATGACAAGAAAAGAATTATCACTTCTACTGAAGCACTAAATATTACGACCCTTCCTAAGAAAATGGTCATCATAGGGGCAGGGGTGATCGGACTTGAGCTCGGTTCAGTCTATGCCCGACTAGGCACTGAGGTAGAATTTATTGAGTTCCAAGATCGCATCTTGCCAGGCATGGATAAAGACATCGCCAAAGAGCTGAAAAGGTCTATGAAAAAACTCGGCGTCAAATTCAATTTAGGTCATGCAGTGACAACGGTAGAGAGCAAAGGAAAATCTGTGACAGTCAAGTATAAGAAGAAGGATGAAGAAACCGAGTTAGAATCTAAAGCGGACTACTGTCTCATAGCTATAGGCAGAAGACCATACACAGATAACCTAGGACTAGAATCGATATCTGTAGCATTAGATGATAGAGGACGTATACAAGTGAATGACCATCTGGAAACTTCTGCTAAAGGAATCTTTGCTATCGGTGATGTGATAGCAGGTGCTATGCTGGCACATAAAGCTGAGGAAGAAGGCGTCATGGTAGCAGAATATATGACCGGACAAAAGCCACACATCAACTATAATTTGATTCCTGGCGTGGTCTATACTTGGCCAGAGTTGGCAGCAGTAGGACAAACAGAAGAACAGCTTAAGGCTGCAGGTATTGCTTACAATGTCGGTAAGTTTCCAATGAAAGCACTAGGTAGAGCTAGGGCTAGTACGGATGTAGAAGGGGTCATTAAGGTTATATCTGATAAGAATACGGATGAAATTCTCGGTGTACATATGTGTGGTGCCAGAGTTGCAGATGTAATAATGGAGGCCGTGGCTTTAATGGAATTCAGGGCTTCTGCAGAAGACATGGCAAGAATTTCTCATCCACATCCTACTTACACAGAAGCTGTCAAAGAAGCGGCACTAGGAGCTACTGGAAACAGATATCTACATATCTAAAGGATCTTTACTACATAATACATTTTTGTCATTTCGTCCGACTGGAAGGAGCGGAGAAATCTATTAATTTTTTATTCTGTAAAATAGGATTCTGCATAATCTTCTTCAACTCATCCGACCTTTCCGATATCGCGAAAAGCCCACCTTCTCTTGAAAGAGAAGGTTGCTGTAACTAATATTTATCTGGGAATAGATATTGACTCGTGATCGCTTTTATTCCGCACCTATATTCCCAACCCACTAGAAGGAGCGGAGAAATCTATTAACTAGAGAACTATATATTTTGTAAACCTACACCTACCATACGAGAACGAAGAAATCTCCACAAGGTCGATTTGGAAAGTGTTCTTTTACACCAACATTCCCTTTCTCACTCACACCATACCTTTTGTCATTTCGACCCACTAGAAGGAGCGGAGAAATCTATTAACTAGAGAACAATATATTTTGCAAACCTACACC
>CAZIMH010000364.1:0-3154 GCA_964540155.1 uncultured Saprospiraceae bacterium | reverse complement strand
ACCTGAAGAATCATCTTAGACTTATAGTTATTACTCTTTAGTTCGTGATGAATGTCTATCATCGCCAGTTTAATGATGTCAGCTGCAGTTCCTTGGATAGGAGTATTAATCGCCATTCTTTCTGCATTAGATCTGGCAAGGCCATTACGTGAATTGATATCTCGGAGTAGTCGCTTTCTGCCTGCGAGTGTTTTGACGTAGCCATTTTCTCTAGCAAAATTAACGGTCTCATCCATGTACTTTTTAAGGCCTTTGAATTGTTCGAAATAATTAGCAATTAATTCTTTAGCCTCGGCTCGCTTAATACCTAATTGTCTAGAGAGATTCATCGCACCAGCGCCATAAATAATAGAGAAATTCACTGTCTTAGCATTTCGTCGTTGGTCCGCAGTGACCTCATCGAAAGGCACGTCATATACCTTAGCCGCTGTAGCTCGGTGGAAGTCTAGTCCTTCATTGAACGCTTCCAGCATATACTCATCCTTAGATATATCTGCTATAATTCGTAGCTCTATCTGAGAATAATCTGCGGCCAAGAGAATGTGGTCTTCATCTCTTGGGATGAACGCCTTACGTATTTCTCTACCCGCTTCGTCCTTTATAGGGATATTTTGCAGATTGGGGTTTTCAGAACTTAGCCTTCCGGTGGCTGCTCTGGCTTGATTAAAGTTACTGTGTACTCTACCTGTCCTTTCATTAATCATTAATGGAAGGGCATCTACGTAAGTAGACTTCAATTTGGAATACTTTCTGAACTGTAAGATTTTCTGCACTATCTCATTTTCATAAGATAATTCTGTGAGCTTCTCCACATTGGTGCTGTACTGTCCAGAAGAAGTCTTGCGCCATCTATATGGAATTTTCATTTTGTCGAATAACACCTCCCCGACCTGTCGTGGGCTGGCAATATTAAAGTTCACGCCTGCAAGTTCGAAAATTGAATTTTCTTCCTCTTTTATGAGTCCCGCAAGGGTCTTAGAATAATTCCTTAGAAAATCTCCATTCACCCTCACCCCGTTATATTCTATTTCGGTCAGCACCGCTATCAGTGGTTCCTCCACTTTATAATAGAGATCGTCTAGCTTTTCTTTCTTAATCGACTTCTCAAGTTCTTTCTTGACCTTAAGTGTTATGTCGGCATCCTCTGCCGCATAATCGACTACTTTCTCCACTTTCACATCTCGCATCGTCAGTTGATTTTTTCCAGACTTGCCGATCAGTTTTTCGATTGGAATCATCTTATAATTAAGCAAACCCGCCGCTACCAGATCGAGTTTATGACGGAGGTCAGGTTCTAGTAGGTAATGGGCAATCATTGTATCAAAGAACTGTCCCTGCACTTCCACGTCATACCACTTAAGCATCAGATTATCATACTTAATATTCTGTCCGATTTTTTCAATGTCTGGGTTCTCTAGCACTGGCTTAAAGATATCTACGACCTTTTGCGCTTCGGCTCTGTCTTCGGGCACTGGCACATAGTAGGCCTCCCCCGCTTTCATCGCAAATGACAGTCCGACTAGCTCTGCTTTATTGGCATCTATGCCTGTCGTCTCTGTGTCATAGGAGAAGATCTTTTTCTTACTCAATTTATCAGCAAGACCACGCATGTCCTTATCCGTTTGTACTAGGTGATACTTATGCTTGGTATTGTCAATGTTGTTATCAGAGACTGAGTAGGCTTCTGCGACTTTCTTGGCTTTTTCATTCTGTGATATATCCGTATTGCCGCCGAAGAGATTGCCTTGTGTGGGGACCTTCTTTCCTAGGATACTATCGGCTAATGATCTGAATTCAAGCTCTTTGAAAATAACCGCTAGTTTTTCATTGTCTGGTTGTTCTGTGATATATGTTTTGGCATCAAACTGAATCGGCACATCCAATTTGATTGTGGCCAACTCTTTAGACAAACGACCCTGATCTGCAAAGTTGATAACATTCTCTTTTTGCTTTCCTTTTAGCTCTTCTACATTCTCTAAGATGCCTTCCACAGAATGGTACAGCTTAAGCAGTTTCACGGCAGTCTTTGCTCCTATACCTGGGATGCCTGGGATATTATCCACGCTATCTCCTTGAAGGCCTAAGACGTCGATGACCTGAGTCACTTCTGCGATATCCCATTTGGCTAAGATTTCTGGAACCCCTAGAATATCTACGCCATTACCTAGGCGTGCCGGCTTGTAAAGAAAGACCTTATCAGAGACCAGCTGCGCATAATCCTTGTCTGGCGTGACCATAAATACATTGAAGTCTTCTTTTTCTGCTTGTTTGGCGATTGTACCGATGGTATCATCTGCCTCGTAGCCCGCAACTTCGATAATTGGAATTCTGAAGGCTTCTACTATTTGCTTGATGTAAGGCATGGCAATAGAGATATCTTCAGGCTGCGCATCTCTATTTGCTTTGTAGGGCTTATACATCTCATGGCGAAATGTGTCACCCTTGGGGTCGAAGGCAACGGCGATATGAGACGGTTTTTTTTTCTGAAGAATATCCCACAGTGATCTGACGAATCCTGTAATAGCAGAGGTGTTAATTCCTTTTGAATTAATCAGAGGTCTATTAATAAAGGCATAGTGGGCACGGTAGACTAAGGCGTGGCCGTCGAGTAGGTATAGGTTTTTTTCCATGATTGGCCACAAGATACGGGGATGACGTTAGAAGCTGTATATCAGATTTTAAAAGAGAGTGCTTCGATTTTAAAATTCCTCATACTGGAGGACAAAAAAGCCCGACCAATGTGGGTACTGGTCGGGCAACTAGAATAAAATAAATTGATCTTGTATCTATATTAGAAAGCGTAAGATAAGCCAATATTGAAATAACTTTGTGTTCTAGGACCAGAAAGTAGGCAATCATCGCATTCTATTTCTTGTTGTTGGCTTTGCGAGAGTTTTTCACCTTCAAAATCTGATTTTCTAAGCCCCCATCCGATGCCAATCCCTAATCCTTGCCATAATTCGAATGATAAGGTATTAAGCCAGGTATATTCAAACAGTCCTGCCGAGAAACCAGTTTCATCGTTCATCGCTAAGGTCAGGTCTCTAGGGTCAAAAAAGACAAATTGCTCATCTGCACTGGTATATGGCAAAAAGGCTGTTAATGTAGACGACCACGTTAGGTCTCTCCCATATACTCTAAATTCATTGAAGTA
>CAZIMH010000363.1:0-3159 GCA_964540155.1 uncultured Saprospiraceae bacterium | reverse complement strand
TGAACTTAAATATTTTCTCTTTGTATTCTTTACCACCTTTATCCGACCTAGCTAAATATTACCTCGTTTGCAGGATTTTGCCATCTCTTAATTGCTCTCCATATTAAATACAAAACTATAAGCCCGCCCACAATTCCTGCACCAATAGGCCCAAGTGAAGTAGCGATTTTTGCTAGTAGATTTTTAGCACCACTTCTCCTTCCTGAGAATTCTTGAATTTCACCGCCATTACTTGCCTCGTATGCAATTCCTGTTAGAGCCACTGCAAGCATTAATCCAATTAGAACAAAAAACAGATTTATTAATAAGGGTTTGATCTTACTTTCTGAAGTAATACTTTTGGTCAATCCTTTTATGTGACTAATGTTCTCAGCAATTTCATTCCTAGTATTCGCATTGCCGAATGAAAGTCCATATTTCTTCTCCTTATTATCTAATTTGTGATTTATTGTAAGTAGGGCTCCCTTCTCATTGTATTTTATTTGAGATATGTTGTCGATTTTTATGTGAGTGGTTGGCTCGAGTATGCTCTTCGTGCCTATTGAATTTAACAGTGAATCCATTGAATCATGCTTCTTGCCACTAACTACAATATCAGTATCTGTAAATCCAAAGTACTCTTTTCCTTTAGTTGGCGTTTTAATTACTTGATTTTTCATATTTAGATTTTGGTTATGAATATAATTGAAGTCTTTGTTTTTTCAAGTTGCTGTTTCGATAGTTATGGTACTGAGTAAACACCTTTAAATTCAATTCCTTTGTCTCCTTTTAGAATTGTATAAATGTTGTTATACTTCTCACCGTTTACACCTTTATAAGAATAATTAATTCTAAATTTTTCGGTAAACCCTTCTTCCTCTTCATATTTTTCTGAGTAGATTCCATATTTATTAGATTCAGATGTTTCTATCTGATTGAGATGGTTAGTGTAAAATTCCTCTTTTCTAATTTTTGCTTGATCCATTTTTACATTCAATACAACTTAATGTGTCATCTGATATTTCTAGGAGAAATTTGATATTCTTTTCTTTTGCAGCTATTCTGATGTCTTCCCAAATCATTAATTTTTCGCTTGGCTTTTTTGCTTGATTGTTGGCACAGGAAGAGAGCAGCAGTACTATAGAAAGTTTAATTATTTGTCTATGTAATTCTATCATTGTTCAAAACAGCTTGTGCATAACATCCCTACATGCATAACTATTACACACATATTCCATTCATTTACACCCCTTAAGATAACTGTTTCTCTAATAATCCGAGAACCTCACAAACTCTTTAAAAAAGGAAGTTGGATTATGGACAAGTATGATAACAATTGGCATCCGCTCTATGCTGTACAGTATTCCTTCCCAATTTTGCTATGTTTGTGCCCCCTATGGTGATACCAATTAGAATAACCTAGTAAATAAAGGAAAAAGTGATGAAGATGCTAATACTGGAGGCCCCACGAAAAGCCCAGTGAAAGCTATGGCTTTTTTGTTTATGTAGTCTTGACATTCAAGAAGGATAAGTGCTATAAATTTTAAGGGCTTTGCAAATCAGACCTCGCCTGCCTGTTATAGAAGAGAATATATGTCAATAGATACACTACAATGGATACTTGTAATAGGGCTTAGTCTTTTACTCTTTTTTCTAGCACCCCTTGCTAAAACGGAAAAGGCCTTTTATAAAGGAGAAGGATCCAGTGGAAAGCCAAACTTTTATTTACTGACAAGCAGTTTGGTTATCTCTTGGCTCTTTGCGAAATCTATCACTAACTCAGCCAATCTAGGACTCAGTTTTGGAATAGTCGGTGGTGTGGCTTATGCGGGCTATTACTTATCCTTTGTGGTAGCGGGATTGATTATATATAAACTGCGTACCAAAGGGGGCTATCTGTCTATCCACCATTTCCTAGAATCCAAATTTGGAAAAGGCGCCCTCATCATTTTTTCTCTTTTGATTTCCTTTCGATTATGGAATGAAGTATGGTCTAATTCCATGGTCATAGGATCTTACTTTGGCGATATAGGAACTACACCATATCTATTAGCTGTAATAGTTTTTACGACTTTAACGATTGCCTATACCATCAAAGGGGGGATGAGTAGCTCCTTGTTTACAGACATGGTTCAGATGATACTCTTTAGTGTCTTACTGGCAGTAATCTTGTTTATGATATTCCCTAAAGCTGACTGGGATATCGGTGCTTTTATAACAAGTGGCACCTGGACCATGTCCCAAGGTGTCAATCTCTTACTACTCGCTATCCTTCAGTCCATGTCTTATCCATTTCATGACCCAGTAATGACAGATAGAGGTTTTGTGACGGACGCCAAGACTACGCGAAAGGCCTATCTGTGGTCTGCAGTTATCGGGATGCTATGTATTATCCTTTTCAGTTTTGTAGGTATTTATGGCCGCATGGAAGGTGTCAGTGGTCAAGCCCCAGTAGAGGTCGCTAAGTTGCTCGGAATTCCCATGATGCTCATCATGAACTTTATCATGATCACTTCTGCGGCTTCTACCCTGGATAGTACCTTCTCCTCCTTTTCAAAAATGGTTCACCTAGATCTTAAGATAGCAAAGCCTACCTTAACAGGCGGACGGATATCCATGATCGTGATTGCGATCGCGGGTACGATTCCTGTTTTCTTTAATCCAGATATTATTGCAGCAACCACCTATGGTGGCACAGTGGTCATAGGGTTGGCACCCATATTTGTTTTTTGGAGCATGAAGGTGCCTCCTATCTCATTTTATCTTTCTGTTGTCGGTGGATTCGCAGCTGTCGTGACTATGATTGTCTATCCGCTACCTGAACGCTTTTATTTTTCCACAGGGCCATATGCTGATCTTTTGGCTATAAATATTTATGGTTCTATTATTTGCTTTACACTTTTCTTAGTGCCTAGGTTGTTTTGGAAATCGAAAGAGGAAAAAGGGGTGTAGGGTTTAGGGTATGCGTTTGGGAATATGGTTTAGGTTTTTTGCTATACGGTGCAACGGTACACGGTCCAGCGGTCCAAAGGGTGACTACAAATCCTGTTAATCCAGATTCAGACAAAGGAGGGTAGGGTCCAACTGTGACCAAAAACCCTATTCAATTCTTGCTCTCTTAACCGAAAGGAAAAAACGCTTCAATTTATCTACATCTAATTTTTTATCAGTCCGTACTCC
>CAZIMH010000362.1:0-3183 GCA_964540155.1 uncultured Saprospiraceae bacterium | reverse complement strand
TTACATTCACCTTTTTGAGTGAATATGATATCAGGGCTTTAATGCTTCTTTGTATATTAGAAGTTAAACCCCATATAGATATTCTTGAAGATTGTCATCCTTATATTAGTAGGAATTCTAAGTGCCTTCTCTACAACTGGCACCTATGCACAAGCTATGGCACCCCATGTTTTGGCTCAGAAGCTGGATAGTATTCCTACCCTCAGTGCAAAACTGGATTATATAATATCTGCTGTGGATAAGCATTTCTATTCACTCCAGCGCACAACACATGTGCTAGAGTATCTCGAGATTGCAGAAGCCCTGCCTATAGAAACCGATGATCTAGATGCTATTTATCGTGCCAAATACCTGAATTCATGGGTACTAGAACATAACAAACAATTTGAAGAAAAACTAAAAGAGTTGAAGTTATGTCGAGATTATTTTAAAGATAATAATGATGAATTATACCGCAAATCCTTATACTTCCTTGGTGAATTATACTTCAGGACTGGTCGTCTTGAATCAGCTCAAAAATATCTTCTTGAATTAATAGCTCAAATTCCAGAAATCCATCATCGTTTTCATAGTATAGCCACAAGAAAACTTGTCAGAACTTATAATCGTCTTAAGCAAGAAGAAACCGCCCTCGAACTGATTTCTGATCTTATTATTCGCTACGAAGGTGATAGTAACTTTCGGTGGGATATCAAACACATGAGACACTACATGGTCAAAGGCCTTGTCTTGGCCAAAATGGGAAGAATACAGGAAGCTATAGAATATACTAAAACAGCTAGAGCAAAATCAATAATTACTGGAAACAAAATCATACAGAATAATTGCAACTCAGAATTAGCCAGATATAACCTTAGTTTAGGGAATCTGGAAAAAGCAAAAAAATTGGCACATGAAGCTTACAATCACTATGAAATATTGAAGCTCAATTTTCCTTCCATGACCAGCACCCGCGTTACGCTTGGAAACATATACTTAAAGCAGGAAAATTATTCAGAGGCCCGCAAATACTACAACGAAGCCATTGTTCTTTCAAAAGAGCATCACAGATTATACGATCACCACAATGCCCTGAGGGGTGTTCTGGAATGTGCCTTGAAATTAGGGGACGACAACGATAAAATATCACAGCTCTTCCAAGAATATGACAATCTAAAGGACTCCTTGCTAAATGAAGATATTAATCTGGCAGTACAAGATCTCAAAATCAAATACGAATCTGAGACTAAAGAAAATGCAATCATCCAACTCAATAAAGAAAAGCAGATAACCAACGATAATCTTAGAATAGCTAGAAGAAACAATTTCTATTTATTATCTACCACTTTGTTTTTGTTGCTGTCTGGCTTTCTACTTTTCTATCTCTATCAAAGTAAATTAAAGTCACAAAGACTACTGGAATATAAAAACCAAGTAATAGCAGATTCTCTTCAGGAGAAACAACTCTTGCTGAAGGAAATCCACCACCGTGTCAAGAATAATCTTCAAACGGTATCAAGCTTGCTATCCCTTCAATCTAATTATATAAAAGACGAGAATGTACTGTTGGCCCTGACAGAAGGACAAAATCGAGTCCAGTCCATGGCGCTGATTCACCAGAATCTATACCAAGAAGATGACCTGAGAAGGATAAATGTCCTCCCCTACTTCAATAGATTACTTATGGGTCTTTACTCCTCCTATAGAGTAGATACAGACAGAATCAAATTGAATCTAGATGTTAGCAATTTTAAGATGAATGTAGAGATGGCCATCCCTATCGGTCTTATTACTAACGAACTAGTGACTAATGTATTTAAATATGCATTTACGTCTGAAGAGAAAGGCGAGCTCACTGTGTCGCTAACCAATCAAAATAAGTATACCCTCATCGTTAGCGATAGCGGCAAAGGGATTCCGAATAACATTCTATACAAAGAAGGAGAAAGTTTTGGATATCAGATGATTCACGCCTTTTGTAGCAAACTCAATGCTGATATCAATGTGAACACCAACAACGGAAGTACTATAACCATCACCATACCAAAAAAAATGAAAACAACTCACAATGAAAAAAATCTTAATCGTAGAGGATGAAGTCATCATTGCTATAGATCTGAAAAGCAAACTCACTCATCTCGGCTATCATGTGCTAGGCGTTGTGCATAATAGTGATGGGTTGGCTGACAAAATCGCAAGTTGGCAACCTCATCTCATTCTAATGGACATTAATATAGAAGGATATCGAAATGGAATAGAAATGGCCCATATTATCAATGAACGTTTCAAAATTCCCTTCGTCTATGTCACAAGCTATACGGATAAACATACACTGGAGGAGGTTAAAAAAACAAATCCGGTGGGCTATATCATTAAACCATTCACCTTAGAAGATATTAAAGTCCAGTTGGATTTGGCATTCTCTAGAGTGTCTAACTCATCTGAAAACCTATTTCCAAACCTGGAAAACATCAATAAGGTCTATAAGATATCTGGGAGGGAGTACGACATCATAGAAGATCTCAAGCTCGGTCTCAAAATAGACCAAATCGCTCAAAAAAGATTCATCTCTGAAAACACTGTCAAATCACATCTTAAAAGAATCTATACCAAATGTGATGTGCACAATAAAATGGAATTAATACATAAACTAAGCTCAATTAGGTGAAGATTAACCAAAAATGGTGAAAGAACAAGATTGGCTAGGTTATACTTTTGCATCACATAACCTGTTTAATCAATTCAAAACCCTACTATGTTAACCTTTACTAATCATTACAAAACTCAGAATCAGCCAGCCCCAACCTTTAAATCAAAATATGTAAAAGTTACGCTTAAGGCGGTCATGCTTTTCTTGGTTGCTGGTGTCATTATTACAGCATTCTACTTCAATTTTTGGCTGGGTGTTGCCTGCTCTTTATTGGCGGTGATCTATACTTTCCGATCTCCTATCTTATTCTTTTTCTATATCCTTTCATTAGATTTTGATTTTGATGATAACATCACTAAGGAGTTAGAGAGAATGGACGGTTTTCTTTAATATTGATTTCAGCCGAGTCAGGAATTGGAATCGTGAGCAGCTCTTGAGGACCTTTCTTTGTATCCGTAAGCATCCCTGATAACACAGTCAGTTCAAAGGCAAGCCGTTTATTATAGGTGTGAGACGAGCCGCCGAGGTTTGGTGGCTTCTTCTCCAGCTAAGAG
>CAZIMH010000361.1:0-3191 GCA_964540155.1 uncultured Saprospiraceae bacterium | reverse complement strand
GAGTTATACTTATATTTAGCTTGAATATAGAAAATATTTCTATTTACAAGCTATTATTCTGCATTATCCGCTTTCCAATTTAAGGTTCGCGACACTGCCTTTTTCCATTGACTATAGAGTTTACTTCTTTGCTTTTCTTCCATTTGTGGATTGAAAGTTCTATCTATCTTTCTAAAAGAAAGTATGTCTTGCGCATTCCATAAACCTTGGGTGATACCCGCTAGGTAAGCCACCCCCATCGCAGTGGACTCAGTGACATCAGGTCTTTCCACTTTTGTGTCCAGTAAAGAAGATTGAAATTGCATCAGATAATTATTCTTGCATGCGCCTCCATCTACCTTAAGGGAATCCAATTCTATCCCGCTATCCTTTGACATCGCATCCAGTACATCTTTAGTCCTGTATGCTATACCATCTAAGGTCCCTTTAATCAAATGATTACGGGTCACTGCTCTTGTGAGACCGAATATAGCACCCCGACTGTCCATATCCCAATAAGGTGCACCCAACCCAGCTAAGGCGGGCACGACAATCACCTCATGAGAGTCTATCACACTATTGGCATTCTCTTCTGTGTCTGCTGAATCTTCTATGATGTTTATGCCATCCCTCAGCCACTGTATCGCTGCGCCTGCCACAAAAATGCTTCCCTCCAAGGCATAAGCTAATTTTCCACTACTATTACAACATAAAGTGGTTAATAGTTTATGCTCAGAAGGCACATATGACTTGCCGACGTTCATCAGCATGAAACAGCCAGTACCATAGGTGTTTTTGGCCATCCCCTTTTCAAAACATGCCTGACCAAACAATGCCGCTTGCTGATCTCCTGCGACACCAGTAATTGGGATCGTATGACCCTTATAATGGAACTGACCAAATACAGATGCTGAAGCCTGTACCGAGGGAAGCAGACTTTTAGGAATTTTCATTAGGTCCAATATCTTATCGTCCCATTCAAGTTTTTGAATATTGTAGAGCAGTGTACGTGAGGCATTGGTGTAATCTGTTACATGACTTTCTCCATTAGTCATCTTCCATATCAACCAGGTATCTATAGTGCCGAAGCATAGGTCATCCACAGAAGCAGATGTATTTTCTAATATCCATTTCAACTTCGTACCTGAAAAATATGGATCTATCGGCAGGCCTGTCGCTTCTCTTATAAAAGGCTCGTGACCTTCTGCCTTCAATTGCTTGCAGTAGGATGCCGTTCGTTTGTCTTGCCAAACTATGGCTCGATTTATAGGTTGGCCGGTATGTTTGTTCCAGACCACTGTCGTCTCTCGTTGGTTTGTGATGCCGATGCCTACTACCCTAGTGATGTCATCTACATGATTAGAAATCAGCTCGTCCAGCACTTTCATTTGGACAGACCAAATTTCTTCTGCATCATGCTCTACCCAATCTGATTCTGGGAAGTACTGTGTGAATTCTTGTTGAGCCATACCTAGGATGGCCCCTTCATTAGATACCAATACCGCTCTGCAGCTGCTGGTGCCTTGATCTAATGCTATTATCAATGATGACTTCATATCCCTTATTAGATTCATAAATGTAAGGAATCCAATCAGCTCGCTTAGCTCGTTCAATCCTTATATTATAAAATACTAGATGCTTGTTAGTTTTTTATAATATGAACTATCTTTCGACCCTGATAAATATAGATGGATCACAAGACCATATTAAAAGATTTGAAAGCAGGGAATTATCATCCTGTGTACTTTCTTCAGTCAGAGGAAGCTTACTATATAGACATCATCGTCAATTATATAGAAAAGAATGTTCTCGATGAGGCGGCCCAAGCATTCAATCAAGTGGTCGTTTATGGTAAAGAAGTTGATTTCAAACAAATCATAGATCAGGCGCTACAATATCCCATGATGGCCAGCCATAGGGTTGTTATCGTCAAGGAAGCACAGGAATTATCCACTATAGAGAAGCTGGCTGATTATATAGAAAAGCCTTCTCCTCAGACGATTCTTGTGATTGCGCATAAGCATAAGAAACTAGATAAGAGGAAAAAGAAAATCTGGACAGCACTCAAAAAGAATGCTGTGGTATTGGAGACTAAAAAGATTTATGAAAATCAAGTACCTGGACTTATCAGCAACTTAGCGAATGAGAAAAAAATCAAGGTAAATGCTAGAGTAGCTAATCTTATAGCTGAGCATCTGGGAACTGACCTATCTAAGATTAATAATGAGCTGGACAAGTTAGCACTCAATTTAGATGATGGGACAGAAGTAACGATGGCACATGTAGAAAAATATGTGGGTATCAGCAAAGACTATAATGTCTTCGAATTACAAAAGGCGATTGGGATGCGTGATATACAAAAGGCGCATAAGATTGTATTGCATTTCTCCAGAAATAGTAAGTCCAATCCGATCCAGATGAATATCGGTGCCTTGTATAATTATTTCTCAAAACTCTTCATAGCCAAGAAATATCAGAATGCCGACTCGAAATCATTTGCCAGTGCTGTTAAGGTTAATCCATTCTTTGCCAATGAATACAAAGCTGCCGCAAAGAACTATACCGTACCACAAATAAAGCAGGCTTTCAAATTAGTCCATGTTATGGATAAGCAGTGCAAAGGTGTAGAGCGAAAGTCGGGTAATGAATTAGGTATATACCAGCAATTCTTGCATTCACTATTCAGGTAATTAAGTAAGCTTTCTAAGAACCCATCCTTGCTGCTAATAGGCCTAAAACGAGCATAGATAATATATCTGCTAAGATGAGTATGGGAGGAAATGGGATTTGGAGAAAGGTAATGATAGCAAATACAATCATCACAAAAACTGATATGAGTCCTAAGTAAAAGCTATTTGATTTATTCAAGCGAGAAGTAGCAAAGGCTGCGATGCAGGCACCTAGAACATGAGAGATGATAATGAGGTAATAGACTTCTACAGGAAGGCCTTCCATGTAAGCTCTGAAGGATTCTTCAGAAAGCAAATCTGAAGATGAAGGCGCTGGATGTATTCGTGTGCTGAATGAATGCACTGCTTTCGTAGCCATCATCCCAAGCACGACACCCACAATTACAGATAGTAACTTACGCAACATACCATTCGATTTTTGTGAAATTTAATACTTAATAGCCTTATCTTGCGTTCGTTAGACATTCCAACTAACTATAAATTCCATTAATTTCATTCTAGTTATTTTAAATTACTGATAAT
>CAZIMH010000360.1:0-3197 GCA_964540155.1 uncultured Saprospiraceae bacterium | reverse complement strand
AGGTTTATATTCATTCCTTCAGACAATTTTCCTTCAAAAAATTCGTCATCTTTATCGCTCCATTTGGCAAATTCTATTTTAGAAATTTGTTCTCCATTTGCTTTGTAGGTTCTGAATTCAAAAACATAATGTCTCCCCCAATCACCGTATTCTCGTATTCCATATTCTAGAAGAATATAGTTTGCATTTACTATTCTTCCATATGCAAAGTATTCTTTAGAACAAATAAGACTGTCGGTTCTTGGCTCACATCTCTTTGCAATATGTTCTTCAAACTCAGTTTTCGGTAATAGTTTCTCTAAATTTTCTCGTTCTAACGGGATTTCATTTGCGCTTTCAGTCAAAGATATAATGGAATTATAATCTGAATAATCTCCATTTGTAATTGTAATAGGTAGACTTGAGTAATTGTCGAATAATGGAATATCTGGATATTCAATATGACTCAATTCGGAAAAATTCTTATATACAGCATTGACTATTTTCGTTTGACTTCCAGTGCAACCAATTATAATCAGAATTACAATGATATATATGAGAGATGTGATGTTCATAATTCTAATTACGAGTAGTGGATATATCGGGATTGTTGAGTAATGGCATTCTTGATTATAGTTTGTTATCTGTTGTTTATGTATTGTTTTCCTTTGCTAGTAGTACTCCATTATAATCCAGTTTGTAGAATGTATTGGCAAAGTCTCTAAATTGAATTACACCATCAACAATATTAAATTCCTCAGTGTCTTCTATGGAAACAAAAACATCTTCACCACCAAATTCCCAAATTAAATCTCCTTTAATGTTAAATCGAGAAATTATTAATTCTCCGTGACATATAAAGCCGTCAGTAATCTTATAAATTTGGAAGCATGTAAAAGGATCAAATTCTTTAATCCAATTCAGTTCTAATGAAGGTAAGTTTATGCAAAAAATGGAGTTGGAGCAGCACACCAATATTTTATCCTCTGATATTATTGTACTTGTTGAATGAATATGTGTTGCCAGTCCATCCTTGTGAATCAAGTTGAATTCCGATGGAATCTGGTCGATGTCTAAGTACATAACTCAGATGCTTACTTATTTCCTTTTCTCTTTTCTTTTCCATTTCGCTCAATTTTGCGGAGGCTAATGCATAATGATACGTGGCGATTCCGTAGGGTACACCATCGTCAAATAAATGTGCTTTCGTTTAGATGAATGTAGATTAACTCTACCTTTTTCCAGAAACAAAAAACCTAACTGAATGATTAACTTCTTGGCTTGACACTTCTAATAGATAAAGCCCACTAGGCCAGTAAGCTGTATTAATAGAAGCATACCCTTGATCTATCATTCCTGATTCTACTTGTACACCACTAGCATTATAAATTGTAAATGGAGTCTCTCTCATAATTAAAGGCAATTGAATATTGACATAAGTATCTACTGGATTAGGATAGACAGAAATTAACTTTTCAGACTGTATTTCATCCAAGCTCGTAAAGTCTTGAGACAATTTAACCAACCATATGTCGGATAAGCCTCTAGGGTCCATGATATCTCGATCTTGTGAATATGAGCTTCCAATGCAAAGAAATCCATTATCGTCGGTTTGTATCACCTTTGCGCCAGTATCACTTTCAGTACCACCTAGGGTTTTCTGCCACTTAATCCTTCCAGTGATCTTGTCTAATTTGACTAACCAATAATCACTTTCACCATTATTGTTTGTGATTTGCCCATTTCTAGATTTGGTAAAACCTGTAACTACAAAATTACCATCTTTCATTTCCTCTACAGAATTAAAGTGATCGCTTGCAGTACCCCCATAATTTTCCATCCATTCGAGAAGTCCATCCCTATTAAGCTTAACTACCCACCCATTAAACTCTAGAAAATTAGAAGTTTGTGAATCTCTAGTACCACACAACACATAACCTCCATCGGAAGTCGCTATAAAATCTAACAACCTATCGTGCTGATGTTCGCCATAATATCGAAACCATTCTTGATTGCCATTCCTGTCCAGTTTTGCTACTAGCACGTCTCTTGCGGTGTTAGTCAATGTATCGACCATATCTCCGTCATTAGAATTATTCTCTGCCACTAAAACAAAACCTCCATCCTCTGATTCAATAATGCTATTGCACTCATCATGACCACTACCCCCTAGAGTCTTAGACCACAACTTGTTACCCATTGCATCTGTTCTAACAATAAAAATATCGTTGTTCCCTTTGTTAACATCTATGTCTCCATCATCTGAACGTGTACAACCTCCTATAATATAACCTCCGTCACTACAGATGTGGAAATCCGAAGGATTATCTTGCCCAGAACCTCCAAATATTCGTTGCCATTCAATATCACCTTGGTCAGAAAGTTTCACTAGCCAAAAATCAAAATCTCCTTTTGGATTAAGCACATCTCCATCATCAGAAGTAGTCTTAGCTAACATTATATAACCACCATCGTCAGTAATTCTAATGTGCATACTGATATCGCAACCAGAACCTCCATAATTTCTGCTCCACTCTATTTCTCTATTCTCATCTAGTTTTAGCACCCATATGTCATTGCAGCCTTTGTTTTCAGTGAAGTCACCGTCATCAGACCTACTAAAGCCTGATACCAAGTATCCACCATCAGGCGTCAACAAAACATCACTGGCATTGTCAGTATTAGAACCACCAATGGAAAGACTCCACTCTATCAAAGGTTGACTATACGTAGAATGGCAAAACATAAGAATTATCAATATGATTAGTGTTCTCATTTGACCAAAAATTTTAAACTAGAAGTTTCGTTTTCATAATGATAGGATAAAACATATAGGCCTGGATAAAACCCAGCAACATCTATTTTGGGTTCAATTAGTTCACCAGATTTCACAAATCCTCCATTAACATCATAGATAATATAACTGACCTTTTCAGTTAGTGTAAGATTTCTGAGATAGATTTGTCCTGAAGTGGGAATAGGATATAACTGCACTCTTTTTTCTGGCTCTATATCAGATGTACTCGTAGTCAATCCCTCCAGTTTCACCAACCAAAAATCGAAGATGCCTTTGTTTTCACTTACGTCAAAATTAGCAGAAGCAGAAGCTGATGAAAAAATGAAACCCTGATCAGGTGTTTCTTTGATAAATGTTACCCAATCATCACCAGTACCGCCAAAATACTGCTCCCATTCTATCTCTCCTTCTTTGGAGAGTT
>CAZIMH010000359.1:1827-3202 GCA_964540155.1 uncultured Saprospiraceae bacterium | reverse complement strand
GGGAAGACAGTGATGCAGTTTGCTCAGATGTATCCTGATAGTGTGGACAAAACTGTAGTTGTAGACATAGCACCACGCGGCGCTATAGGGGGGCACCAACATATATTTGAGAGCTTACTCGCTGTAGATTTGTCTGGCGTAGAGAAGCGATCTGAAGTGCAGGAATTTCTTCAAGGTAGGGGACTAGAGCTCGGTATCGTCTATTTCTTAATGAAGAATCTAAAGCGAGATGTAGACTCAGGTGGGTTTGCTTGGAAAGCAAATATTGAGTCATTGTGGAATAATTATCAAAACATTCTGGCCCCAACTCAAGGCGATCAGCCAAGTGATGAACCGATACTATTTATAGCGGGAGGCAAGTCTAATTATATTACAGATGATGACCTTGTACAGATAGCTGAATTGTTTCCTCAGCATTTATATGAAAAAATAGAAGGGGCTGGTCATTGGGTACATGCAGAGAAACCGACAGAATTGATGGAAATAGTTAGAGATTTTTTGGGATAAATATCCTTAGATCCAATCTAACTTCTCCTTAGTCAGTTCATGCGAGACCTCCCCAGTATGCTTTGTGTCCATCGGCTCAAATAACATCAGATGCACCTCTTCCTCTGCAATAGGCTTATGAGGTACGCCACGAGGTACAATCAGAATCTCTCCTGGATTGACAACACGGATGCCATCTTCGAATTCTAGTTTCAGTTGGCCTTTTATGACCATAAAGAGTTCGTCTTCATTGGCATGATCATGCCATACAAATTCACCTTTCACCTTGGCCAGTTTGATAGCTTGGCCATTGAGCTCGCCGATAATTTTGGGTGTCCAGTGTTCGTCGAATAATGAGAATTTCTGATTGAGATTGATAACTTCCATGACCATGTTTTTTATTTGAACGTTGTAATTAGACTTCGACACCCATTAAAATAAAAAATGGACCCATGAAGTACATGCGCCCATTTGAATATTTTTTATCTAAAATGCTTATTCTGGAAATCCAGCATCACTCCATGCAGTTAGAATATCGATATCACACTGCGCTAGCTGATCGGCGCCTCTTGGCATTGGGCTAAATCCCGATTCGAAATTTATAGCTGGGAAAAATGACGGAAAATTACCCGCAACCACAGCCTGGTCAAATGTCTCCATGCTGAATCCATTAGCTAAATCAACATCATTGTGACAACCAGAAATAGTGCAATTGGTATCTAGAATAGCTTGTACCCCATTTGTGAAAGTCACATCAGAGGTATCACAACCCATCGGGTCAGGCGTCATTGGGTCTTCTTCTTCGTCGTCGCCGCAAGCAGCCATTCCAAATGTTAAAATTGCTAGAAGTAAAAGGTACTTAAGATTCATACTGATTCATTATTATTTG
>CAZIMH010000359.1:0-1727 GCA_964540155.1 uncultured Saprospiraceae bacterium | reverse complement strand
TCTATGCATGAATTGATAGCGGCACTCGAGGACTTCGAACTTCAAGATAGTTGGGTAAAGAACACCAATGAGTCTCGGAAAATAGAACAAATTACGCCAACGCATTACTTCTTCTATATTGGAACAGATTTTCCTTTCCCAGCCAAGGACAGAGATGCTGTCATTGAGTATAAGCGCTCCCTTGATGCTGAGAAAAATTATGTCTTTATAGAATATAAAGCTCACCCAGATAGGATGCCGAAAGACTCAGATTATATTAGGATGCCATCTTTGGATGCAACCTACACCTTAACACCTTTGGAAGAAGGCTGGATAGATGTTGATTATTTTATCAGAGCAGATATTGGTGGTTCTATTCCTAACTGGATTATCAATATGGCAATAAGTAAAGGTCCTAAAGATACTATGGTAGCGCTTAAAAAAGTCCTGGCTTCAGGACAATATGCTGGAGCTCAGGTGAGTGGCTTAGAGGGTTTGTAATATAAGCTTCTCAGCAAGATTGCTTAGTAAAAAACCTCTCCTAATGATTTAGGAGAGGCCTATCACAGTCTTCAAGAAACCAACCAACTTAATTAGAGTTTAAAGTTGAGAAACCAGAATTTTGATATAAAGGGCAGTAGCCAAATATTACAGTGTTAACTATTAATCCTGATAAAGACATTAATATTATAGACAAGCTACCCTCTCTATCATGTCCAATGAAAATAATAATAAAACCGTGAAAACTGCGACTGCTCTTATTGCCCTATCACACATTGACATATTAATATTCACTGGACGATTTTTAATTATTGTTTAATAATCATTTTACTTGACCTCAGACTTTCACTTTCTATATGAATATGGTATAGTCCGTCAGGTTGGTCACTTAAGTCCAACTCAATCTTTTTCATCTCGCCGTCAGTCAATTGTACAGATTGATTAAAAATTTTCTTTCCAACTGAATTAATTATACTAAGCGATGCTTTTTCCGTTACAGGTGCTATATATTCTGCGGTGGCAACAGAAGTGGTAGGATTCGGATATACGCCAAATCCTTCCAACTCCTGAAAATCATTAACTGATGTCGATGTATTTGACCATAAGGTATATGTGCCATATTGAGTATCTATTACTGTCTGCACAGAGTTGTTGGTTGTAGTATTTTGATTAAATGACATCCAACCATCTAAGGTGTCCCAAATTAAAGTCTCCAATCTATCAGTAGCAATTGTATTATTACCACCAATCTCTGAAGTCTCATCGTAACTAAGCGTCACACTGCCAGTAGGGCTAGTAGTATAATCCATAGATTCTACGACATAAAATCTATCTACTAAAGTTAGGCCTGTGTTGTCATCAGACACGTTTAAGTTAGTTACACCTATAGGTAAAGGGCTGTTGTCTTCTTCTGTTCCAAATGTAGAGAATAAAAGAAAACCTAAATCACCTACACCAGTACCTTGTAACTCATAACTCAACGGCACTGAGTTTCCTAGGCTATTGATAAAAGGTATCGTATAACTATTGGGTGCGGTCTCAGCTAAGTCCCATCTTACAAATCCATAGTTATCAGATGTCTCTGCGATAACACCACCTTCGTTGAAAGTCAATGCCTCTGGTTCTGGACTCAATAAGTGCAATACATTACGATCTAATGTTATTATACCATCATTTAGTTCTATGCTGTTGCCTATTCCAATAGATGAGGTCAATGTGATATTTTGCGCTTGATCTACAGATACATT
>CAZIMH010000358.1:0-3245 GCA_964540155.1 uncultured Saprospiraceae bacterium | reverse complement strand
GGCATATCGTTAGTTAAAGTCACGTATCTTCGCGGCATAACCCTCAATTATTCATTGTACAAATCAGAAATCAACTAAACGGTGAAGAAAATAGCATGAGTAAAATACACATCGTTTTTGGGGCTCAAGGAGCAGGCAAGACTACCTATTCACAGATGCTAGCTAAGGAATTAAGCGGGATTCATTTCTCCATAGATCATTGGATGTGGAAGTTATACGGTGCTGATTTACCCAAGTCTATGAATCTAAAATGGATTATGGAAAGAGTAGAAAGATGTGAAAAGCATATCTGGGAAATATCAAAAGAAATATCCAATCAGGATTGTGATGTAATCCTGGACCTTGGATTCACCAAGAGGGAGAAAAGAAAATTATTCCAACAATTAGCAAAAGAAAATAACAAGGAAAGTCAATTACATTATGTAACAGCCTCCCACACAATTAGACGAAAACGCGTACTGAATAGAAACATAGAAAAGGGTGAAACATTCTCATTTGAAGTGACGCCAGGGATGTTTGACTTTATGGAAGGAGAATTTCATTCGGCTACGGAAAAGGAATTAGAAACTGCCACTATAATAGACACAAATCTCGCAGAGAATAGTCTATGAAAAAGTCGCTTACTCTTCTAATTGTTTTGATGATGATTTTAATTGCTTGTAGAAATGCAGATAAGAAATTAGATACATCAATACTTTATGCGCAATGTCAAGACACGATCGATTCTATTTACACCGCAAATCCAGCATCCATAGGAATCATGGTGCATGTCGAATCCCCTAAGCACAATATTTCCTGGAGCGGTAGCAGTGGTTATTCTAACAAGGATCTAAAGACAAAATTATATGCTGATCAGCCAGCTTTAGTTGCTAGTTGCGTTAAGACCTATGTGTCTGCTACAATATTGCGATTGCAAGAATCAGGAATACTAACCATAGAAGATGCTATAAGTAGTCACCTAACCCAAGAGACAATACAGCTCTTTGAAAAAGACGGTTATGATTTCGACAAGATTAAAATCAAACATTTACTTTCTCATACAAGTGGTATTGAAGACATAAAAATCAGAGAACGACTAGAGTTGGTAGATAAAAATAAAAAACACAGATGGACAAGAGATGAGCAATTGAGGTTAGCTGTAGAAAAAGGTGATCCCCTTGGCAAACCAGAAGATGTATGGAATTATGCAGACGCCAATTATTTGCTATGTACCGAGATCATAGAGTCTAATACCAATAAGCCTTTCTACACTGCGATGCGTGAACTGCTTAAATATGAGGCGTTGGGTCTTAGAAGCACCTGGTTCCCTACCCTAGAGAATCCTATTGTAGCTCCAAAACCAATGGTTCATCAATATTATGGTTATATGAATTGGGACTCCTATAATATAGACCCTTCTTTCGACCTGTATGGCGGCGGTGGCCTCGCCACTACCACTGAAGAACTTGCTAAATTCTCTTACAATCTATTCCAAGGAAATATCATTAAAGACAGTTCTATACTTAATAAGATATTTACAAAAATCACCCTATCTGATGGAGAAGATACACGATACTTTCTAGGATTAGGTGAAGGTATTATTAATGGTTATACTTATTATATGCACGGTGGTTTCTGGGCCACGTCCGTATTATATATTCCAGAATTGGAAACATCCATAGCATTATTCATTTTGGATATGGATAAAGAATCATTGTATACAGAGATTAGAAGTCAAATAATTAGCCAGCTTAGAAAGCATCTAAATCAGAACTGAATAGAATAAATAGAGGGTATATAGTCATTCAGCTAAACCTCATAACTTGAAAAATTAAAAGGTGATTTAAAAGGAAAGTACAGTATCAGAATAAATCAAAATGGAGAATAATATTTAGATGGTCATCATCAAACGCATATGATATCCAAATTGTGGATTATCACTAATTAACTATTATGAATAAAAGATTAAAAAATATTCATCCTGGAGAAATACTCAAACAAGAATTTCTACTACCAATGAATATTACAGCATACAAGTTGTCGAAAGAAACATTCTTACCCCAAACTCGCATTAGTGCTATTCTAAAAGGCAATCGACGAATAACAGCAGATACCGCATTAAGACTATCAAAATTCTTTGGGACAACTGCAAAATTTTGGTTAGGCCTTCAAGCCGATTATGATTTAGAACAAGAATTGATTTCTAATGAAAGTGAACTTAATTCGATAATAACCTACGTATCATAACAAGCTTTACAAACCTATGAAAGAAAAGGAATTACTAGACGAATGTTGGAAAGCGTGCTACCACAGAGGCGACTTAGACTTTGTGAAAGGGTGTCTAGAAAAAGGCCTAGATATAAATGCTAGACTACCAATAACTGGTGCCACCTTATTACCTGCTTCTATTTATGGTGGGCACAGACATATTTTTGATTATTTGATTTTAAATGGTGCCGATGTCAATGCCATCGGTGATGATGGCTATACCGTCTTAATGGCGGCAGCTAACCAAGGAAATCTTGAAATGCTAGAAATATTATTAGAAAAAGGAGCCGATCCTAACCTTGCGTCACCAGTAACAGGAGAAACCCCACTCCACGCTGCGACATCTAAGGGATTCTCCGCAAGTTATGTTGACTGTGTAAAACGACTTCTGGAGCATGGTGCCAACCCAAATGTAAAAGCAAATTTTGGCGTCCCTACTAATACCTACTACCGAGATATAAAGGTCGTAGGCGAAACGCCATTGCATCTCGCGGCAGCTTATGGAAGCAAAGAAATGATAGAACTTTTACTAAGCTATAAGGCTGATCCCTCACTCAAAGATGATAGAGACGAATCACCGCTAACTTGGTATAGCAGGCATCAACGCATTAAGGACCATATTCTATTAGATAGAGATTCAAGGGACTTACTTCTGTATGGTAAATGGAAATAGGGAAGCGGGAACTAAGGCATCACTTTTCTACAGATTTATTGAAAGGGCAGATAAGGGTGTGTGCAATAATCTAACTTCCAATTCCTAGAGAGAACAAGAAGCAAAATACTACTCATAGTTCTAATAGCTCTTTTACTTTGCTTTCATAGGTGGCGCCTATAGGTAGGAGTTGATCTAAAATCTTTATACGATTCTTTTCTACAAAATTAATTTTATCCAAAGCGATTATATAAGATTTATGAATACGTATAAAATTATGGGCAGGTAACCGATCTTCGAAAGAACGCATTTTCTCTAGAGTCATAATCTTAGCCTTCTCCATGAC
>CAZIMH010000357.1:0-3270 GCA_964540155.1 uncultured Saprospiraceae bacterium | reverse complement strand
CACCATTGGCCGAGATGATTATTTCTCGGCCTACTTTTTACCGGACACTAATGGTTTGCAACCTCGATTCTATATGCATGTCATAAATAAAGTGCTTCAACCATTTAACTCCGTTCGTCGAGACTTGCAGTCTCGATGCTATATACTTATCAAGAACTTCAACATCTTACATCTGCATTCTTTGAATATAGCATTGACACCCTATCTAATAAACACACCCCTCAACGAGCACGGAGAAATCTCCACATGATCGCCTTGTGAAATCACCTAACAACAGTAATGTCTCCAGAGAAGATGGCAGATTCACCATTGATAAATATGACCCTTACCATATAGGCATAGGTCCCCACACCAACTGGCGTATTATTGTACGTACCATCCCAACCACTCTCTATCTGTAAGTCCGTCGTCCAATCTCCTGCATACATTTCATTGCCCCACCTGTCGAATATAAATAGCTGACTTTGAGATATAACATCTGAAGCACCGATATTAAATAGATCATTAATCCCATCACCATCTGGCGTAAAGACATTGGGAAAGTAAATCTCTGGATCTAAAAAGGCATTGATGAAAATGGAATCAAGCGCGACACAGAAAAGATTGTTGGTGCTTTGGAAGAACACCCACTCCTCATCACTTACCAAGTAATTTAGTGTCAGACCATCGCTTAGAAATTCATCTACTTCAAACCATTGGGTATTTATTAAGTCACCGCCGCGCACTTCCGGTTCTAATGTGATTGTTGTACCTATCGCCAGTTCTAGTTCTTCATCCACATTTATACGGGTTAAATTCTCACCTACTACTAAGTCAAGAACAACGATGCTATCACACCCATTTCTGTTAGTTATAGTATCCACATAAATCCCAGGTATGGATAAATTGATTTCTCCGAAGGCATAGGTTTCACCTAGACAGATAGTATCTCTAAAGTCTCGTCGAGTTTCAGGTATGACTGACAGTTCTAAAGTGACCATAGAATCACATCCAAATTCTGTCTTGAATAATTCGGTATAGCTTCCCGCATTAGTATATACTTGACCGGCAAAGATGGATTCGCCACCCTGACATATTTCATCGGATACCTGTAGGTCATAAGTGGGGTTTACTTCTAGGGTTAGTATAACCGTACTATCACAACCAAATTTGGATAAGGTATCTAACATATAGGTGCCTTCATCAAATAGTGTATCTGATCCCAGAATGTAGAATTCCTTGTTGCAAATGGATGCAGGTTTATGGAATTCTTTTCTTTCTAATACCTTAAGATCTAGAATGGTAAGGCTATCGCAACCCATGGCTGTCAAAAGCGTATCGGTATATATGCCTGACTGGGACAGTAACATATTCTGCCATAAGATTATTTCACCAATGCATATGTCTCTTTTTTCTATACTGGGTGGAGGGTCTATGACTTTCAGGTCAAGGAGTACTATGCTATCACAGCCGTTTATATTTACGAAGGTATCTAGATACATGCCACTTTCAGTCAAGATCAATTGATTGAATAGATAACTGTCACCTATACAAATACTATCATTTAGTACTTTCTGATCAGGCAGAGGGTTGGTCATAACCTCTATTAATTCTACTATCGAATCACAGCCATTAAATTCAGAAGGCACTATGTTTAGATACTGACCTGCTTCTGTTATGGTTTGGCCATTGATGAATAAAGAATCCCCTTCGCATATTTCTATGCCTGACTGCAGGGTGTCTGGTGGTGTAAGCTGAAACGGCACCCACTCCACAGAGCTATTTGTTTGTTCCATACAACCAAATTCATCTTCCAGACTGACACTCACCTCATAAGTACCCCTGGCATCATAGGTGTGTAGTACGGTTTCTCCTGCATCACTCATGCCATCTCCAAAATTCCACTCAGCATCGAATGCTCTTTCATCTATATTGGTCAGCAGCTGAAATAAGACTGGTCCAGCTACACAAGAATCATAGACGGCATATATCCGTGGCTCTAGAGGTGATATTATTTCTACATTCAGATAAGCAGTGTCTACACAATTTTCTCCTTCATTCAGAATCATCTGACCAGTATACTTACCCGTAGATGGAAAGCTAATGTCCAAATCTCTGATGTTTGAGTTACGTACATCTAGTATGGGTTCATTGTCTTCGTTCCAAAAAAGCCAACTATAGGTCCTTATAAATCTCAGATCAGCACTTTGATTTATAAAAGTAAAATCAAGATTATGGCATGACTGAAATGTAGCGATGGAGTCAGCAGCATCAGCCGTAAGTGAGGGTAGATAAGAGGCTGACTGGACACGTGCTTGTAGATTATCCATACACTGTACCACATTGAACTCAAAGTCACGTCTGCTTTCAGAAAGAAGAACACCATTCCTGTACTCAGATATACAAATGGCAGCCACATATGATCCAGATTGTGTAGGCGTACCTGTAAGTAAACCGTTTTCAGAATGAAGCGACAGAGGAGGATCTGAAAACATAGGAAAATCTGAACTGAATGGTGGGTTATATACAACTTCTGGATAAGGAGGTGGACAGATAGCGGGGTTGGGATTTTGTGTGCCACATGCCCCATCGAATGATTCATCTGTTCCAGAAAAGTTAGGGGTGCACAGGCTATAGACTAACTCATCTCCTTCTGCATCTGTGGCTGCATTGTCCACAAATAATGGTTCATTAGAGCAAACAAATATTGGTGGTAAGCTTCCGAAAACAGGACTGTTGTTACCTGCCCTGATGGCTTCCGCCGTAATCAGTACATCATATACTGATCCTACATCTCCACTGCCCACGATGTTACTGATACTAAAGTTTCTACAACATTTTTGATATGAAACTAGATAGTCTTGACCTGTAACATCTAGTGTGACCTCAAAGGTGTAGAGGCCCAATTCTAATTGTTCGTCAGTAAGATTTCTGACTCTACATGGATCTGTACCTGGCATGACTTCAGTCACCTCGCCTAGATTCACAAATTCTATCGTTTCATAAGATCTCCAGGCACCCCAGGGTTCTTGCACATATACCCCAAAGTTGGCGTACTGATCGAATTCCAATCCCTTAGGGTCGCGATATAAATTCAGGGTAATCTCAAAGGTTATCTTGGATCTATCCACATTAAAACGCCTAAACTTATAGGAAAGCTCTCCTCCGACTATATGCGAAGACCATAAACTGGTAATAAATAAGTGTAGTATAGCTGATATTACATTTCTCAACCAGTTTTCCATAGGATATAGCTTATCTAGGGAGACAAAGAAAACTTACTGCAAAGTG
>CAZIMH010000356.1:0-3278 GCA_964540155.1 uncultured Saprospiraceae bacterium | reverse complement strand
TCTCATAAAATTATCTCAATAATTAGGTTTAAAAACAAAAATTAGGTTTCTATTTATACAACTAGCATAGACCCAAATAGGCTAATGCCCACGGGTCAGATAGATTATCAGTAAAAAATAAATTTCTCTTTACTACAGAAAAGTGCATTTCAGTATGATTAAAATAATCACATGAGTTCATGCATTTTATCTGGATAATATTTTCGACATCAGGCATTGCAGATAGCAATACTGATGTATCATTTAAGTCTTCCTTAGTTAATTGGTTTGAATTAGTTTGTGGGGTATAAAAACACAATTGGCTTATGTTAGCCGTGATGAAGCTAGTATGAGGTCTCCCGGTTACATCAACTGAAATACTTGCTGATGTACTGACGGAGGCAGCTACAATAAATAAAAGGTGTTTGAACTTCATTTTAAAGTGTGTTTAAGGTGGTTAACCTCATATACACGGACAGAAGATTGTCCTCTAACCACTACAAGTCATCTACATTGTGTATGGTATGCGTCACTTTCAAATCGTAAATGACAGGTACTTTACAAATCAAAGGGAGATAAATGGTCTAGAAGTAGAAATGGAGAGGATTCTAGAGTTAGAATACGCAGATTAGTACTTGAATATCCTATAAAACATTAGATACCTTCGCAAACAAAACAAGTCTTTAGGTCATTATATAAACAACTCATGTCTAGTATCTTCTAACAATAGTATTGATAAATATGAATAAAAGAACTGTAGTGATTGGTGCCTCATCTAATCCATCAAGATATGCTTACAAAGCAGTCATAGCCCTCTCAGATGAAGGACATGAGGTCTATCCAATAGGTATCAAGAATGGACAAATTAACGGTATTGATATAATTGTAGATAGACCAAAAATTAAAAATGTGCATACTGTAACCATCTATCTATCTAAAAAAAATCAAGCTCAAGAAGCTGATTACATATTGGATTTGAAACCGAAACGCATAATTTTCAATCCTGGGGCAGAGAATGAAGCACTGAATCAACTCGCGAGAGAAAAGAAGATTATAACAGAACAGGCCTGCACACTGGTCCTTCTTAGAACAACACAGTATTAATTCACTAAATCAACTAGATAGATTTCTTCGCCTCATCTCTTTCTTAACAAACTTTAGCTCTCTACTGACATCTTGGGTCACCGCAGTATTCTCCATTGCTCTTCTGATTAGGTAAGGTATAACATCATGTACTGAACCGTAAGGCAAATACTTAGCTACATTATATCCAGCACTGGCCAAATTAAATGTAAGGTTATCAGACATCCCATATAGCTGACAGAAATTGAGATGAGGATGCCGCTTGTCAATCGCCATCTTTTCTATTAAGTGGGCTTGGAGATAATTACTCTTGGAATTATGGGAGGCACACACAGAACCTATTGATTTATAGTGACTTATGCAAAATTGCAGGGCTTTATTGTAGTCTATATCAGTATTATCTTTACTGGATTGGATTACAGACTTGAGCCCATTATCCATGGCGTAGTTATTCTCTTTATCCATATAAGCGCCTCTAACTAACTTGGCTCCAAGGATATACTTTCGCTCTTTCGCTATTTCATAAGCACTCTTAAGGTCTTCTAACTTATCGTGTCTGTAAAGTTGATAGGTGTTAAATACGACGACTTTTCGTTTATTGAATTGCTCCATCATATTGTAGCATAAATCATCAATAGAATCCTGAAGCCAACTCTCTTCAGCATCTATCATTATACTAACTCCTTGATCATAAGCAGATTTGCAGATTTTATCTAACCTGTTGATTAGCTTGGTTTTTTGAACCTCTTCATCAGATGTCAACGCTTTATCAGACTGCATATTCGTGAGCAAGTCATTATCTGCCAGAGCCGTGATCTTCGAAACTACAATAGGTACTGAAGCCTGTGTGGACGCAAAACGTATAGAAGCAATATTCTCCTCTACAACACGGTCTAACTCTTCTTCACTTGACTTGGCTTCTGCTCCATAATCAAGAATAGTATTCACATCATTCTGAGATAGTAGTTTTATCACTGGAATTGCCGCCTCCAAATTCTCACCTCCAACAAACTGCTTAAATATAGTAGCTTTAATAAGAGTCTTAACCAAAGGTATTCTGAGCTTAAGTGCTAAGTTCGTTAAGGAGGAACCTACATTTACAAGTAAATTGCTATTCATCATTGTAAACAGCATTTTAGTTCTCTTTAGCTCCTTATCCGTCTTATAGCTAAAGGCTTTTTCAGTGTTTTCAAAATCTAGAAATTCAAAATTAGAATCTACCATATTTAATGCAATAGTTATAAACTCAATTAACTCAAATCTTTATTCTTATTCCATATCAACCAGGACGCATCTGCTTGCAATTGTAGCATCTCAGCCCCATTCCTTACCATAGCCCCCTTTTGTTTTGCCATTCTCAATAACTTGGTGGCGGGAGGATTGTAAACTAAGTCAAAAATATAATGATTTTCAGTAATATAATCGATTGGTATATCCGGCATACTCAAGGTGTCTGGATAGGTGCCAAGCGGCGTCGTATTTATTATCAATTTATGAGAATTCATCAAGTCCTGCGTTATTTCATTATATCTCAAATCACCTTTGCTTCGTGACACAAACAAATGATCAATAGCTAAATCATTTAGAACCCATGCAACCGCTTTAGATGCGCCACCTGTACCTAATATCAATGCCTTAAAATCCCAATTCAAATCTCCTAAAAACGTAAGTAAAGAAATCCTAAATCCATATACATCTGTATTATAACCTATTACTCTACCGTCAGAAATATGTACTGTATTAACAGCACTTAATTCTGCTGCTTCTTCACCTAGCTCATCCAAGTAATCAATGATCTTCTCTTTGTAAGGAATTGTCACATTGAAACCAATCAATCCGTCCAAAGTTAACAAGTTAGTTACCATGGAAATATCTTCTAATTCATAAGGAAGATATTGTGCATTGATGTTTTCATTCTTAAACTTTTCAGTAAAATATTTTGGGGAGAATGAGTGTTGCAACGTCTTACCTATCAATCCAAACTTTCTTATCATTACTTCCCTTTTCCTTGAATCAAAACAAGCGCAGTTTGAAACAAAATCTTAATGTCTAAAGACAGCGACATACTTTCCAAATAGTTAAGATCATACTTCATTCTTTGTAGCATTTGGTCTATATCAGACGCATATCCAAATCTAACTTGTCCCCATGATGTAATTCCTGGTCTCACCTTTAATAAATGGCTGTAAAGCGGTTCACGTTCTAATATTCTATCT
>CAZIMH010000355.1:0-3299 GCA_964540155.1 uncultured Saprospiraceae bacterium | reverse complement strand
TTTTTTGAGCGCTATAATAGAATCCTAATCCGTCAATGAACGCCTCTGGAAGATCCGGGAGCTCTGAACGAGGGATTAGCAAGGATGAGATATTATGCAAGTCATTGAAAACCTTATGTTTTTCTGCTGTTTCTGCTAGGTATTTATGTCCTGAAGATCCTCCTGTACCTACTTTATTTCCTATCATCCGCATGACCATCTGCGCATGTCTATATCGCCAGTTCGTCAAGAGCTCATCTATATTCATCAGCTCCATTAAAAAATTATAGGGCACAGTTAGTATTGGTTTTTCCCTGTAAAGATTGATAAACAGTGCAGCTAAGGTGGCTTTATAAGACAGCCTCATTTCTCCTTTCTCTATGAGCTCATTATGCTCCTTTTCAGAGAGTACCTGCTTAAAGTAGGTGTTTGTTGTGCCGAGCATCGTCAAGCGCATGTTCTTCATTTTGGGAGATAGATACTCCGTCGCTTCTATAGCTTTCTTCTCCTTTGCCAACATCTTCTCTACGGCTTCTTGATAGACCTCTAGAAAATTGAAATCGCCAAACTTCAGGAATGGCGTTCTCTCTAACCATTCTTCTACATGTTCGAAAAGGCTCTTATTCTGCTCTATTTCATCAAGCAATTTTTTCTGTTCGTCAGAAAAAACAATCTTATAAGAATGACCATTGTAAGTCATCCTCTGACTTTCCTCCAATCCCAATATGCCTTCTATCATTCTAAATTGTAGGCTTTGAAATCCTGAAGCAGGAAAAAGATAATTACGAAAGTCCATGAAGTCCAGCGGCGTCAGCGTTTCCATCACAAAGATTTGCTTTATCACCAATTCCAATATCTCAGAGACTCTCTTTAGCCTAAGGACAGCCATATTCATACTATCCTCTTGGACCTTGTCATCTCTGAACATTGCCGTTACAGAATTGAGCTCATGAATCACTTGCTTAAACCAAAGCTCATAGACCTGATGCATTATAATGAACAAGGTTTCATCATGAGCAGCTTCTTTCTCGAACTGTCCACTTCTTGGCGTCTGAGCACCTAGAATCTTATCTAATTCCAGGTAACTATGATAATGAATGGCGGTATATTTCTTAGATGGGTCCATATGTCTGATAGTTCAGATTGATCTATGCACAATATAAAGATGATATAAAGTAATACACCATAAAGCCATCATCTACTGAAATCTAATTGATGGACCTAACATCAGCAAGCACAGCTTCCTATCTTTATCTTTAATCAATCAGAGTGACAAATAATTATAATGGCGAAAAAGACACTGGTAAATACAGAGACTGATAGAGATGTGGATGGGTATATCAGTAGGGTAAAAAATAAAACAAGGAGAGCAGATGCTCAAACTTTGCTGAAGCTGCTTAAAACGATAAGAAAGGAACCTCCTAAAATCTGGGGTGTCAGTATCATCGCCTTTGGCAAGTATAGCTATAAGAGAAAAAATGGAGAAGAATATGAATGGTTTAATGTTGGCTTCTCTCCAGGAAGTAAGCACCTATCTATTTATCTTATGTATGATATCAATCAAGAGGTAGCCCTTTTAGAGAAACTAGGTCCGCATAAGACGGGAAAGGGTTGTCTCTATATCAAAAAGTTAGAGGATGTAGATATGGCAATCTTGAAGAAAATACTTCAGAAAAGTGATAAGTGGAAGAAGGAGTAGGTGTAAGGTATAGGGTTTATGGTTTGCCTTTCCGTAAACCTTGTACCGTCAACCTTATTCCATTAAAAGCGGTTTATGCCAATACTTTTTTGAGTGCCTTGAGGTAAGCTTGGTTGGCCTGACGGTCGCCTATAGTCACCCTGATACAACCTTTAGCACCAAAGTTAGCGACAGGTCGTACCATTATGCCTTGTTTGAGCATTTCCATTTCTAGTACTTTGTCTTTCATCTTAGGTTTGATGGTAATAAAGTTGGCTTGTGTTGGCCAATATTTGACGCCTAACTTATCTAGTCCTTTATAGATATAATGTTTTTCTTCGTGGACCATACTTACCGTCTTCTTGATATGATTACTGTCTTCCAGTGCGGCTATAGCCGCTACTAGACCAGCTGTATTAATATGAAAAGGACGACACAACTGGGAAATGTATCTGGCAATTTTCTCCGTGGTATATCCATAACCTATACGCATACCTGCAAGACCATACGCTTTAGAAAAACTATTAACACCTATCACTTGAAGGCCTGCTTTTACATATGGCAGAGCTGTGGTGAAATCTTCTGCATCGGCAAATTGGTAATAGACCTCATCGAAGACTGTCACTACATGCTGAGGTATTTGTGGCAATAATTCGTCTAGCTGAGCTTTAGGGATATGGGTACCCGTTGGATTATTGGGACTACATAGAAAAAGCAATCTGGTTTTCTTAGTGATCGCTTTTAGTATGCCAGGGATATCTAGACGATAATACTTGCCTTTCAGTGGTACATCCTTAACGGTTGCGCCCAACTTCTTGGCAAACATATGATAAGGTTTAAAGGCGGGGTTACAGACTACTATTTCCTGACCTGGCGACAAGAAGGCTCTCTCTATCATCTCCAGGAGAGCTACACCACTATTATCTGTCACAAATTGATCAGGTTGGAGTAGGCCTCCATAGAAATTAGATAAGGCCGATCTGAGTGTCGCATCTGTTCGCTCAGGATAAATATTCAGTTGGCTCATCCTGGCCTTCATGGCTTTAATGGCTTTAGGAGAGGGGCCCAGGTAGTTCTCATTAGAGGAGAGTTTATATACCTTCTTACGTCCTATGAGTTTCGCGACTTCTGCTTTGCTCTTGCCTCCCTTATAGCCTCCTGAAGGCATTAGGGATTCTTTGAAAATGTTGATTTGAGATTTGGCCATGTGATTGAGATTGAAACAACTAGTGATGAATGAGCATCATGCAGCTCAGTAAAGCAACACCAAAGTATATGGCAATTGTTTTGGCACCATCATAATCTTTTGCCAATCGCTGCCCAAAGAATAACATAATCAAGGCCACCACTGAGGTGATTACACCTAGACTAAGCCAATAGGTTTTTCCAGAAAGAAAAACCTGTACTACACCTGCCAGACACAGTCCACCGGCTATAAGTTCTACGAGAGTGAGCATGCCGAGCATTGGTGTGACCGCGCCTTTGAGTATCGATTTATCGAAGTGAGAAGTGAGCCAAGAAGCATTACCCTTCCAGTCCAACACTTTATCCAGTCCAGATTGCAGAAACAATATTGCCCAAAATAAACCAATGGCCACTTTTATAATATCTAAATCATCAGCAAATATGCCCATCAAGAACT
>CAZIMH010000354.1:0-3316 GCA_964540155.1 uncultured Saprospiraceae bacterium | reverse complement strand
ACTGAATACAAAAACAGTAGCAAAAAAGAATAATCCTACTAATTTTTTCATACTAATTGGTTTGATTAATAATTAAAATAACTAACGGTTCAATATGTAGCATAACTCACAGAAAACAAGTAAAGACGTAGGTTTTCAACTATTTAAGGCTGAAATATTCTGTGATATATCACTACAATTAAAACCGCTAGATAAGCTAAAATAGGAGAATTATAATAATCCAAGGCTTAAATATCACGGACAAAACCCCAAAATCAGCTTAAAATACATGTCCATGTCTTCCAAAAGAAGACACAAATACAGAAAATAGTGCTGTATAATCCCTTGATGTGCAATCTTATATCTCTGGTATTCTATATTTCTAGGTAAATTGCTGATTCAATGAAATGCACTTAGTCCATGTTTTATAAGCGGTCTATACCTTGGTTTTGGGTTTACCTAAGTACTTCCATACTATTCATAGTGAGTTGTTCTGATTCTGACCCAGATAGTCAATCCAAAGTCTTCCCTACCTTTAGTCTACTAGCCCCTGAATCAACCGGCATTACCTTCTCTAATGATATTACTTCTGATGTCCAGACGGGTCACAACGTCTTAGATTTTGATTATTTCTATAACGGTTCTGGCGTTGCAATTGCAGATTTTGACAATGACAATAAACTTGACATCATATTTACCGGCAATCAAGTGCCGAATCGCATTTATAAAAACAAGGGTAATCTGAAGTTTGAAGATGTTACATTAAATTCTGGGTTATCAAAAGGAAAGGTCTGGTCTAATGGTGTCTCCATTACTGATATAAACAATGATGGCTTAGAAGATATCTACATCAGTCAAGGTGGGCCCTATCCTGCAGAACAAAGACAAAATCTTCTATATATAAACAAAGGTGATTTCAAATTCGAAGAAGAAGCATCCTCCTACGGTATTGCTGATGTAGGCATGAGCACACAATCTGTCTTTTTTGATTTTGACAGAGATGGAGATAAAGACTTGTTCGTTGCCAATGAGACACCTCTATATGGGCTGGACCCTATTTCTTTCTTCAAAATGCTAAATAAACAAAAGGCGTTATTAGGTCATGTGAGTTCCTGTCATCTATACAGGAATGACAATAATAAGTTTACTGACATTACAGAAAGTGCAGGAGTATTTACGCCATCTTTCGCGCTAGGAGTTGTTGCAACAGATCTGAATGAAGATGGATGGATTGATTTATACGTATCTAATGATTATTACATTCCTGATGCCATCTACATTAATGATAAGTCTGGAGGTTTTATAGACAGGACTAAATCAATGACAAACCAAGTGTCCTTTTACGGTATGGGTGTGGATGTAGCTGATGTGAATTCAGATGGGCATAAAGATATTTTTGTCTTAGACATGGCTTCGGCAGACCACTATAGAGCAAAAACCTTAATGGCCTCTATGAACGTCGCCAACTTCAAACTCTTAACTGAAGACCTCGGGTTTGCACATCAATACATGTTCAATTCACTCTTGACAGGAAATGGGAAAGGCATATATGACAACATCGCTCACCAATCCAAAGTAGCCAAAACCGATTGGTCATGGTCTGGGCTTGTACATGACTTTGATTTAGATGGAACACAAGAAATTTTTGTGACTAACGGCTATAGAAAATATAGCAAAGACAATGACTTCCAATTGAAAGTAAGAGAGTTAAAGTCAGCCTACAATGGCCAACCCCCTCTTGAAAAAAAAGAAGCACTTTATGATAATATACCCAGTGAGAAACTGAGTAACATCTATTTTGAAAGTGATGATGGAATGCAATTCTCAGATCAAAGCAAGTCTCATGGAGTAAATCAACTTAGTTTCTCTAATGGTGCCGCTTATGCAGATTTGGATAATGACGGTGATTCTGATTTGGTAGTCAATAATATGGATCAGTTAGCATTTATCTATCAGAATATGACTATGGAAAATAGTCAAGCTAATTATGTCAAGATTTCATCAGCCAGCAACCAACAAAATATCGTTGCTCGCAGTATTTCTAGTGGAAAAATTTCTCTTCACGAAAACCTGAGAGTTAGAGGTTATCTGTCGTCTGTTTCTGATGATATTATTATAGGGTTAGGAAATAATATGAGTTTAGATTCGCTAAGGATTACTATAGACCAAAAAGAGTATTTTCTCACAGATGTGAAAGCAGGAACGACAGTGGATGTAGATAATCTGACGTCAACTAATTTCAATTCCAGTAAAAATTCATTTGTAGAAAAAGTAGAACCTGAAATTGTATTTGGGGAAATTATTAATCACAAAGAAAATCCATATGAGGATTTTGAGAGTGAAACATTGTTACCATATAAGCAATCTACACTTGGCCCAAAAATTTCATTATCACCATCTAGCACAAGTTTAATATTACCTGGCAGTGCAGGCCAAAATTCAAAAATTTACGACATAAAGAATGATAAGATTACATCTATTCCAGGTGCCCTTACCGAAGACATGACAGGCGTCTTCTTCGATTACGACAGAGATGGAGATGAAGACATTTATATTATTACTGGCGGTAATGAATTTCCGGCAAGCTCAGTACAGTATTCAGATAAACTACTAGAAAACCTAGATGGCAGATACAGACTGCGGAGTGATTTACTGCCAGCAAATTTAAATAGCATAGGCTCTGCTGCCGTCAGCATAGATATAAACAAAGATGGTTGGGAAGATATTTTTGTCGGAGGCAGGATAGAACCTCAAAAATATCCTGTTCACACTGACTCTTATATACTTATAAATAATGAAGGCGTATTTACTTATAATGAAAAAGATAACTACACAGACCTAGGCATAGTCAATGATATAGAAGTACTTGACTATAATCAGGATGGGTGGCCAGATTTGTTAGTAGCATGTGAATGGGGGCGCATAGAATTATTAGAAAATAAAGAAGGGCAATTAGTCAATGTCACTTCAGAAGTGTTGGATGCTGATAATTATGGCTGGTGGTTCAGCATTACATTATGTGACTATAATAATGATGGATTAAAAGACTTCATCGCAGGTAATCTAGGCACTAACTCTAAATACAAAGCGAGCAATGAGAATCCCCTTAAAGTTTTCTCTAACGATTTTGACAAAAATGGGTCGCAGGACTTAGTGCTGAGCAGTAAGTACAAAGGGGAATACGTCCCTTTTAGAGGGCTAGAATGTTCTTCAGAGCAAATGCCATTTATCAGCGATAAGTTTGAATCCTATTCATCATATGCGAACGCAAGTCTTATCGACGTATATGGAAAAGCGTTAGATGATGCTGTAGAAAAAAAATGCACCACCTTTGAAT
>CAZIMH010000353.1:0-3323 GCA_964540155.1 uncultured Saprospiraceae bacterium | reverse complement strand
GTATTATAAAGGACTAAGGATAGGTCAAAATCAGTTGAATGGTTATTTTTTCCATTTTTTTCTTTATTTTTGCGCCTTCGAATTCGCGCCGTGGATACTTCTTTACACGGCCGTTAGAGACCTTATTTGATTCAAAAAAAGGTGGTTTATATTATGGCTTCAGGAGGGGGAAAAATTAACAAAGAATCGTTTAGTGAAATTAGTTCTATACTTATCTCTCAGCCGAAGCCTGAGAGATCCCCATATTTTGAGATTGCAGAAAAATGGGGTATCAAGATAGATTGGCGCCCATTTATTCATGTAGAGCCTGTAACTGAAAAGGAATTCAGAAAGAACAGGCTTCGCCCAGATGAGTATACTACCATAATCTTTACGAGTAAGGGTGCCATAGAGCATTTCTTCAGAATGTGTGAAGAGATGAGGGTGAAGATGTCTCAGCAGACTAAGTACTACTGCCTTACAGAAGCCATCGCTAATTACCTCCAGAAGTTCATCGTCTATAGAAAGCGGAAGGTATTTGTAGGTACTCGGAAAATCCAAGATCTAGAAACCGCTTTTAATAAGCATAAGGGAAAAGAAAAATATCTGCTACCGTGCTCCAATCTAGGCGCTAAAGACGTTGTGAGCTATCTAAAAGAGAGAGAAGTCGACTTCCAAGAAGCGATGATGTACAGAACGGTAAGTAGTGATTTGTCTGACCTGAAAGATATCACTTATGATTGTCTGGTTTTCTTTAGCCCTCTAGGAATCCAGTCTCTTTATGACAACTTTCCAGAATTCAAGCAAAACAAAACGCGAATGGCTGTATATGGCAACACCACAAGCCAAGCTGTATTGGACAAAGGATTGACCATTAATATCAAAGCACCATCTCCTGAATCTACTTCAATGTCTGGTGCGCTGGTCAATTACCTTAATAAGTCTAACAAAAAATAATTTTTGCTGAGGCTTTCAGCTTCTCAGACAGCGTTCTTTTTATTATTCCCTTATCGTACCTCTAAAGACATTTACATTGGGATTCATAGGATTGCCACTGGCTCTTCTGAAGGAAACGACTTGACCACAGTGCCATAGCGCATCTGATATCGGACCATTAATCAAATTCCAAAATGGAAATTCTGACGTCCTGTCACCTCTCTTAAATATGATCTTGTGGTCATTAAGATCTGTATCTATATCTGCCTTGAGCAATTCACTGGCTTGCTGAAAGTTATTTAAAGTTTGTAATCTTATTTCTTCCCAGCTAGGTTCTTCATCAGACGATGATCGAGTATTCGGGGCATTTTTTACAGCATTTAATATTGTATTAGAAAGGCCTAATATATGCTCCATGGTCTGCATACTGGTTCTGGCTGTGCTATCCGGTGCATAAGCAAGGTCGTGTTCCGTTAGATTTTCTGTCGCCCATCTGTACCTGAAACCCAAACCCTCAATCATTCGGGCTGCAACACTCGCTGGGGTATATGACTCTGCCGCATCAGGAATAGAATAAAATGGTACTTCCTTTTCCATTTCTTTTTCCTGTGAAAATAAAACAGTCGTCAACAGAATTGAAAAAAATAATAATAGGTATTTCTTAAATATCATGGTTTGTGAATTTCTCATCCAAATATAAATACATCTTATCTCTAGCCTAACTTTTTGGAAACTATCAAGCATAAAAAGAGGCCATCGAGACACATTTTCTCGATGACCTCCTTTATCCAGAACAATTAGACTAAGGGTTATTTTAAACCTTACAGATGTGGTTTAGAAATGACCTTAGTATTCTCTTTATCTCACAATTAAGAATTGCCTCATTTGGACTCTTCTACCTTGTATAATTTTCATGTAGTAATTACCACTCTGCAACTCGTCTATTCTTATACCCTCAGCATCTTTTGCATCCATTGTAGTATCTAGTTGTATTCTACCCATAGCATCTACAATCTGTATCTTCATTTTCCCTTCTACTTCTGATTTGAATTCTAGACTTATCGCCTCCGAACTAGGATTAGGATATATAGTATACTCCAGTGTAAATACTTCTTCTTCTACTTCTTCTTGTGGTGTAGGCGAACCTAAGTTTGCCGCACATGGTGAAGGTGCATCTACTGACCAGTCACTACCACTGTCTCCTGTTCCATCATATTCTAAGCTCGTGCTTGCAGTGAATGATGGCGCAAAGTCGCCCGTAGTCCATATACCTGCTCCTACTGCCACACTAGATCTTCCATGTCCTGTGAATCCCCATTCTACGTAGTCCAACATAGCAGCTGAACTTCCAAACGAACTCGAATTGTATAAGCCCATTTCTCCGTCAGCAGTTCCTATTGTTATACTTGACTGTACCGTCACAAACTCTCCAGGCGCTAGTGTTAAGCTATTGCCACACACGATTGTAGTACCTGAAATTTGTTGATACCTGTTACCTGAACTAAAGTTACATAGCCAGTAATTAGATATATCTATAGTGGTGTTACTTACATTAAGTAACTCTACCTGACCATTGTTATTTATTTCATTGATAACAACATCACTAGTCGAAGGAGGTACGCCTCCGCTATCGCCTGATCGCTCTACAGTAATCGGGTTAGATAAGCTTGTACATCCTGTAATGTCATTGGCGTTAAGCCCTAATTCTAGTCCAGTAATGGCACCGTCAAAACTTAAATGCCATACAAGGCAAATACCATTTCCTTGAGGATCAAAATCCACAACACTAGGCATTGGCGGCAATCCAAGAATAAGTCCTTGATCATCTGTCACAATCCACTGAGAATTCATGCCTTGATCATTGGCTAAGGTTATAGCTCCTGCTGGAATCATATCTGGTATACCATCTCCTACTGAATCGAAGATAAATGGACCTCCAAATAACTCTCCACCATTCGCTTGACAGCCACTCGCATTATTTCTGATGACTTCTATTGGATTAGATAAGCTGAAACAACCTGTTAGATTATTTGCATTCAAGCCCAGTCCAAGTCCTTCTAGAACTATCGTATCGCCATTAATATTAGTGTCATTAACTGCTAGGTGCCAGATCAAACAAGTACCTGCACCTGGATTATCAAAATTAACTGCACTCGGCATCGGCGGTAAACCTAGGATATATCCTTCATCATCTGTGACCACCCATATCGTCGTATCTCCTTGGCTATTCGCTACAACAATACTTCCTGCAGCAATCGTATCTGCAACACCATCTCCTACTGAGTCGAACATAAATGGTCCACCGAATAATTCTCCACCATTCGCATTACAGCCACTTGCGTTATTTCTAATCACTTCTACTGGATTAGATAAGCTGAAACAGCCTTGAAGGTTATTTGCATTCATGC
>CAZIMH010000352.1:0-3324 GCA_964540155.1 uncultured Saprospiraceae bacterium | reverse complement strand
GTATCTCTCAGAGACCAGAAGACAACACCTATGTCTTCTATGAAGGCCCGCCATCAGCTAATGGTAAACCAGGTATCCACCATGTCATGGCTCGTACCGTTAAAGATCTCTTCTGTAGATTCCACACGATGAAGGGCCAGCGAGTAGAACGTAAGGGCGGCTGGGATACCCACGGCTTACCTATCGAGCTCAATGTGGAAAAGACTTTGGGTATCACTAAAGAAGATATTGGCACCAAGATTACAGTAGAAGAATACAATCAGGCCTGTCGTACGACGGTTATGCAATTCAAAGATCAGTGGGATGACATTACCAAAAAGATGGGCTACTGGGTGGATCTGGAAAATCCATACATCACTTTCGATAATAATTACATAGAGTCTGTATGGTGGCTATTAGGACAGCTATATAAAAAGGACCTGCTCTATAAAGGCTATACGGTACAGCCATACTCACCAGCAGCAGGAACTGGTCTTAGTTCCCATGAGCTGAATATGCCCGGGTGCTATCAGGATATCAAAGACATATCCGTCACGGCTCAGTTTGAAGTGATTAATGACAGCAGCTCTTCATTCCTTTTCGAAGGGCATCCGAATAAGGTTTATTTTCTGGCTTGGACGACGACTCCATGGACTTTGCCTTCTAACTGTGCAGTTGCCTTAGGCGCCAAGATAGAGTACTCTCTAATCCAAACTTTCAATGCCTACACTAAAGAGCCCATTACAGTCATCTTGGCTACTGACCTTATAACGAAATACTTTAAGGAAGAAGGGGCTGAAGTCGCCTTATCTGATTATGATCCATCTGGCAAGTTGATACCATGGAAGGTCATTAAGACAATGAAAGGCGCTGACTTGGAAGGTATCCATTATCATCAGCTTCTGTCTTATGTACAGCCTGAAAGAGGAGACGCTTTCAGAGCTATCCTTGGAGATTTTGTTTCTACTGAGGATGGAACAGGAATCGTACATACCGCTTCTGTATTCGGTTCTGATGATTACAGGGTCTGTATGCAGAACAATGTGCCTTCTATTCTAGTGAGAAGAGGTAAGGAGATGGTGCCACTAGTGGATGCTCAAGGTAAATTTGTAGAAGAGGTCACTGATTTTGGAGGAGACTATGTGAGAGCAGAATACTATTCTGATGCTGAAAGAGCAGCAGAAGGATTCGAATCTACTGATCTGCGAATCGCTGTCAAACTGAAGAAAGAGAACAAAGCATTCAAGGTAGAGAAGTATAATCACAGTTACCCACACTGCTGGAGAACAGATAAGCCGATTCTCTACTATCCGCTGGACAGTTGGTTTGTGAGCTCTTCTAAGATGAGAGATAGAATGGCTGAGCTTAATAAGACGATTAATTGGAAGCCAGCACATACGGGCACAGGTCGTTTTCAAGTGTGGTTAGAGAATCTATTGGATTGGAACTTATCCAGATCACGTTTCTGGGGTATCCCGCTCCCGATATGGAGAACCGAGGATAAAGAAGAAGAAATTTGTATTTCCTCGATAGAAGAATTGACTAACGAGATTGCCAAAGCGAATGAAAAATTAGGCCTTTCTCAGAAGACGCCTCATGATTTGCACAAGCCATACATAGATGATGTGACCCTAGTCAGTCCTTCTGGTAAAGCGATGAAACGAGAGTCTGATCTAATAGATGTCTGGTTTGATTCGGGGTCCATGCCTTATGCTCAGTGGCATTACCCATTTGAGAATAAAGAGATTTTCGAAAGAAACTATCCGGCTGACTTTATCGCAGAGGGGGTAGACCAGACAAGAGGGTGGTTCTATACCTTACATGCGATAGCGACCATGGTCTTTGACCAAGTGTCCTTTAAGAATGTAGTATCTAATGGGCTGGTCTTAGATAAGAATGGTCAAAAGATGTCTAAGCGCTTAGGCAATGCTGTAGATCCATTTGAGACCTTGGCCACACATGGCGCTGATGCTACCAGATGGTATATGATGGCCAATGCCAACCCATGGGATAATCTCAAATTTGATATAGCTGGTATAGAGGAGGTCAAGAGAAAATTTTTCGGCACCTTATATAATACTTATTCATTCTTTGCACTGTATGCTAACATAGATGGATTTGAGTTTAGCGAAGCGCAAGTGCCATTGGAGAAGAGACAAGAGATAGACCGTTGGGTGATTTCATTCCTGAATACGTTAGTTGCTAAAGTGGAGGCAGATTATGCAGATTATGAGCCGACGCGTGCGGCTAGGAAAATCCAGGAGTTTGTAGAATCGCATTTGAGTAACTGGTATGTAAGACTATGTAGAAGAAGATTTTGGAAAGGGGAGTACACAGAAGATAAAATTGCTGCCTACCAGACGTTGTACACCTGTCTGGATACAATAGCTAAGTTGATGGCACCTATAGCCCCTTTTTATTCAGATTGGCTATATAGAAATCTGAATCATGCCACATCCAAGTCTGAACATGAGTCTGTGCATTTAACCATGTATCCATCCTCAGATCAGTCCGCTATAGATGCTGATCTAGAACAAAGGATGGATTATGCCCAACGTATTTGCTCATTGGTGTTGTCACTAAGACAAGCAGAGAAACTAAGAGTAAGACAGCCATTAAATAAAGTACTGATACCTATCCTAGATAAGAAATTTGAGAAACAGGTTAGAGCTGTTGAGGATTTGATCTTAGCAGAAGTAAATGTCAAAGAATTAGAGTATCTCCAAGATGCCAGTGGCGTTATAAAGAAGAAAGTAAAACCTAACTTCAAGACTCTCGGAAGAAAGCTTGGTAAGGATATGAAGGCAGCAGCGACAATAATTTCACAATTTGGTGATGAAGAGATTGCTCGTATAGAGTCTAATCCAAATGATCCTTATATCCTTGATGTAAATGGGCAACAATATGAGTTAGTCTATGATGACTTTGATATTTCTGCTCAAGAAATACCAGGATGGCAGATAGCACAGGACGGCGATATTACAGTAGCCCTTGATATTAGTCTGACGGATGATCTTCTAGCTGAGGGTATGGCTAGAGATTTGGTCAATAGAATCCAGAATATTAGGAAGGATACTGATTTTGAGGTGACCGACCGAATTACAGTGACCATTCAGGACCATGCTGATATCCAGGCAGCCGTTTCTCAGTTTGGAGATTATATCAAGACAGAGGTTCTAGCGGATATATTGACGATAGGAGATGCTACAGCGGGCACGCCAGTGGATCTACCAGGTGAAGTGACCTTGCCTATTTTGGTCCAGAAGGCATAGATATTCAAGGCTTTAAGACATATAATGAGTTTTAGCGGACAGTCTAAAGGTCGATTCAGCTCATTTAGGACTT
>CAZIMH010000351.1:0-3325 GCA_964540155.1 uncultured Saprospiraceae bacterium | reverse complement strand
TATCAGGACTGGCATTCACCACACATTCTTACAGGTGGCCCACCATAGGATTGGTACCAGAACATATCTCAGAAGCCCAACTAAGTGATGTAAAAGAATTTTTCAATAATTATTATAAACCCAGCAATGCGATTCTTGTTATAGCTGGCAAACTAGACATCCCTTATACCAAAGAAGTAATCAGTCAATGGTTTGGCCCTATCAAAGGTGGACCCGTCGACTTCAGAGACATCCCGACTGAGCCTAAACAAACTGCACCACGCATAAAAGTGCTAGAGCAAGCAGTCCCTTCTGATGCGATATACATGGGATTCCATATGCCAGAGCGGTTGCATCCTGATTTCATTGCCTATGACTTGCTTTCTGATATTATGAGCGGTGGCCGTTCTTCCAGATTCTACCAGAAACTTGTCAAAGGATCTAACTTATTCTCCTCAGCTAATGCTTACATCTCTGGGACAGTGGACCCTGGTTTATTTATTATCGAAGCCAAGCTTCTTAAAGGTGTGGACATAGAAGAAGCAAAGGCCGCGATATGGCAAGAACTCACTCAACTCACAGAATCACCTCCTGAACAAACAGAGTTGCAAAAAGTCAAAAACAGCATGATCAGCGGTGTAGAATTTTCTGAAGTCAGCGTGAATAATAAGGCCATTAATTTGGCTTATTACGAAATGTTGGGTGATGCCTCCCTCATTAATCACCAGATAGAAGAGATAGAGGCAGTAAACGCTGGGGACATATTGCGGGTAGCCCAACAGGTTTTTGTTTCAGATAATTGTTCTGAGATAATCTATAAGTCTACAAACTGAGCAGTGCATTTTTGTAAGTGCTTTTTAAATCTAACGTATTCTATTTCTCATAAATCAAAAAAGGAATCCCTCGCCGAGCGGCAAAGGACTCCTAATATTTAGTGCTAACGAAAACCTTATTAACTAGGTTTCAGATAATCTATCTTCACTTGTGTACTGAATTCGCTTGACTTACTGTCATATTAATTCAATACGCTTTTGTAGTTCTCTCTCCTGCGACCTGAAACCGGTGTCCAATTACTGGACAACAATCATCTTGAACTGAGATACGCCATAGTCAGTAGTCAACTTAATGTAGACGATACCATCTGCGCCCAGTTCTTCCTTAGTCAGGGTCATACTATTAAGCCCGCTTACATACTGTCCTTCTTTTCTGTATACCAGACTTCCATTCACATCATAGAACTCCCATCTTCCAGAACCTTCATCAGGCATATGGAATTCGATTCTCGTTCTACTCATCCATGGATTTGGACTTACGGATACGATGTTAGATACTGTCACAGCTCTTACATCTAGACCGACATTCACGATCTCATAATCACCTCTGTATGCTTCTGCCTCAGTGACAGACGAACTAACCTCAAATAGATCTGCAACATTGATATTACTTTCAGCTCTCACCACTATTTCGAACAGTGGCTCATCATTGGCAACATCTAATGCTTGGTCAGAACCATAACTCATTGTCATCCATCCTTCCGCCTGACTAGCGATATTGTAATTGGTGGCGTCTATATTCAGCGCCCCACTTTCTATCGTTAATATCTCTATGTCTGTAGGATTGAAAGCTAACGTCATCTGCCATCCTTGCATCTGCTCATAGTTTCTACCGTACACTGGTATGTGTACTACTGCATCTGCTTCTCCTTGCATACTTGGTACTTCCAAGTTCAATGGCCATCTGTAACTCTTCATATCTACTTTGCTCTGATAAGAATTAGTCACTGCCGTATTATCCACATCACCTATCTTGACTCCTACGAAGTCTATATCCATGTTCTCAGATAGATCTACAATCTCATAGGTCTCATCTATAATTTGTGACCATGGATTAAGTGAATCTTGCCATGTATACTCTGACTGAACAAATCTCCAACTTGAATTATCTGGGAACTCTGTATAGATACCGAGTATTAGCTTACGCAGTTCTACTAAGTCTGCCCCATCCACTCTTTGATTGCCGTTGATATCAGCGGCCATCAGTTGGTAAGGATTATCAAATCTCTCTATACCTAAGATGTGTCGTTGTATACGTATTAAGTCTATCGTATTTACACCATTGGTGTCATCTCCATCCTTAGATGGTATCACCTCATAGTCTCCACCCATCGGCATATTAAAGAAGGCATACTCGCCATCCTCATCAGTCATATCGACATTTGTTGTTTCGCTTAAGTCTATAACTACACTCTCTATAGACTCCAACTGTGGTGTGAATACCTCTCCTTGGATAGCGACCATCATGCCACCACAAGCTACTAATGGATCTTGTACTTCTACTACGCCGACACAAAAATCAGTTACTCCAGTGTTGCTATCTCTTACGTAGAGACTAATTCGCTGTTCGCCTAAATCTGTACAGTCGAAGGTTATACTCTGCTGTAAGGTTTGCGCATCGAATCCAACTGTTATTGGATTACCACAGAGATGGTAACTACCTGCATCTATATCTTCAGCCCATAATTCTGCAAATCCAGCGTGATCCAATGTAATACTTAGTGCATTATGACAGATAGGAACTGGTGGCTTAGTATTAACGACTTCAAACCTCTGAGTGACCGTAGAACAATTACCACAACCATCACATACTGTCCACGTAACATCATAAACACCCGTAGCAAATGTGCCTGAGAAATTTGGCGCATTACCAGATAGTGGAATCCCGCCTGCATCAAACAGCACTGGCATACCATTAGCATCTATTATGTCAAATGACCATCTTAGATTATCTGTCGTCGTACAATCATCCGTTGCAGTTCTGCTAAGAGCTATTGTTCCACTATCACAATCTATACTCGCTGAATCAAAGACAACATCCGTCTGTGTATCTATAACCGGTGCAATATCATTCTCTATCTTAATCGTCTGAATATATGGACCACTTAGAGGGAAGGTCGCAAACTGACCATTGATTTCTGTACACCAGTCTATGACTGTCCATGCTCTTCTGATGACGCCGCAATCTCCAGATTGTGGATCTTCTGCAAAGAATTCATCCTGATAATCCACACCTAACATGCTGCACGCATCATTACCTCTAAGGAATCTAGGGAAAGCAAATGGTTCCTCTAGAACCTCTGGCACTAACTGAGCTGCTGAACCACAGTCTGCGGTAAAGTCAAGTGGGAATTCTATATCAGCTTCTGTAAATGGTATCTGATTAGTAATTGTAATCAATTGCTTACAACTTCTCACCACGTTACCAAAATTGTCTGTGATATTAAATGTTCTTTCTATAGTACCTATACCACACTGATTCTGATTCGCATCTACAATCTCATTTAATGGTT
>CAZIMH010000350.1:0-3336 GCA_964540155.1 uncultured Saprospiraceae bacterium | reverse complement strand
GGGATGATCGCCCCTGTAGGGGTTGGGGGTAGCTGAGCCATTTTTAATTAAGAATGATGAATGATGAATTATGAATTAGGATTTTTGAATACCACCCCTTTTGTCATTTCGAGAGACGTCAGGAGTCGAGGAATCTTGTTCTAATGAAAATGTGTATTATCGTTTTACTGCCTTGATCTCTAACTCCACGTTCGACTCCACTAAGTGCAGGCTCTGAAGGAAGAACCGCCTAACACCTTAGACCACGAACCTACCTTACACCTTAAACCCTATCTTTACACACATGAAGGCTATTGGAGTCATGTCGGGAAGTTCGTTGGATGGGATAGATATTTGCTGTGTCTCATTTGATCCATCAGACTGGACGTGGAGCTTAGAATCTGGCATTACAGTAGACCTGCCTGAACATCTCAAGAAAGGCCTAAGTGAAATAACCTCTGCTACGCCATGGATACTCGCTGAATTAGAATCTAAATACTCCCAGTTTATAGCAGAATCCCTTCTCACTTTTATGGCATCAAATGATGTAGTCCCAGATGTGACAGGCATCCATGGACATACTATTCTGCATAGTCCTCAATGGAGTAGAAGTTGGCAATTAGTCAATGGTGGGATGGTCGCTTCCTTATGCGAGGTGCCCGTTGTGTGTGACTTTAGAAATCAAGATATGGCACTGGGTGGCCAGGGTACACCGATGGCAGTTATAGCAGACAGAGATTTATTTCCAGGGTATGATGGCTATATAAATCTCGGAGGTATTGCCAATATAAGCCGCCATCATAATGGTGAATGGATGGCTTATGACCTGTGCCCTTGCAATCAATTACTCAACTATTACAGTCAGCTTCTGGGTAAGCCATATGATAGCGAAGGGCGATTTGCTAGAGATGGCAGCATCAATACTCAACTATTAAGTGAATTACTGTCAGATAATTACTTATCCTCTCTTCCTCCAAAGTCAATAGACAATACCTGGATAAAGGAAACCGTCATTCCTAATATAAACAAACACAATCTAACGCATACAGATACCCTTAGAACACTTGTAGAATATATAAGCATCGTCATTTGCGATAACATTAGAAAATCATCTAGTAGCGTTTTAGTTACAGGAGGAGGGGCTTATAATACCTTTATGTTAGAAACCCTTAAGTCTAAATGCGCCACAGATAGTGTAGACATTATCATTCCAGACACAGATCTGATTGATTATAAAGAAGCTATACTCATAGCCTATTGTGCGACCTTGCGTCTTGTGAAAAAACCCAACTTTGTATCATCTGCCACTGGCGCATCTGCGGATGTTGTAGGAGGTGCTTTATATTTGCCTCACTGATATGTCTAAAATATTTATCACAGGTGCAACGGGGTTTCTGGGTTCATACATCCTAAGATTTTTGGTAAGAGATGGTCATGATATATATGCTATGCGAAGAGCCCATAGTCGAATGGATATGATAGCTGATATCCAAGATAAAGTAGTGTGGACAGTGGGTGACATCGGCGACATAGACCTCCTACATGATATTATCGACAGTGATACTGTTATTATTCACGCGGCTGCAAAGATTTCATTTGATAAAAAGCAAGAGAAGAAAATGCATCGGGTCAATGTGGAGGCGACGCAGCTTCTGGTCGACTTAGCCATTGATAAAAGAGCAAAAAGATTTATACATATAAGCAGTATCGCTGCACTGGGCAGGTACCACGATAATAGAACAATAGATGAAAACATAGAATGGGAGGACAGTCCTGAACATAGTACTTACGGCATATCTAAGCAGCTGGGTGAAAGAGAAGTATGGCGTGGACATGCGGAAGGGTTGGATGTTGTCATACTCAACCCTTCTCTGATTCTAGGTGCAGGATATTGGAACAGTAGCAGCTCCAATATTATGACTCAGCTAGCCAAGGGTATGCCATTTTATCCTGTAGGCATGACGGGCATGGTGGACGTCAGAGATGTCGCCAAGTTAGCCACCCTAGCTATAGACAAGGCAGTGAGTGGTCACAGGTACATTATTTCTGCTGAGAATCGAACGTACAAAGACTACTTCGAGCACACTTGTGGGGCATTAGGAGTGAAGCCGCCGCGCAAGCCACTGACTAAGATATGGAGGGCATTGGCGTGGAGAGGTGCTGGTATTTTTGCAGCAATATCTAGAAAACCTCCATTGATTACGCGTCAAAATCTTGCAGCCTCTGCCTCTTCTGCGACCTATGATAACAGCAAATCTCGAGAAAGATTCCAATTCGAATACACCGATATTGAAATGACCTGGAAAGCGGCGGCTAATAGCTACATACAAGCCCAAAAGGAGAATAGGTCGTGGGGAATATTAGATCTAGGGGGATTTTAGGTCATATTCCAATTAAATTAGTCCTGAAATTAGCAGCTATCTGATATTTATTTCGGATTTTTAGGACATTCTCAAACTTGGTACTTCATGTTCGACTCTTACAGGATTTCTTTACTTCCAATTTTAGCTTCTTTAATAGTAGTATTAAGCATCTCTGCGTGCAAAAGCTCCAAAGATGCATTACAAAATGAAGAAACGAAGTCTTCAGTAGATCGTTCTGCATATGATGATAAGATCAGTGCTCAGATAAAAGAGGGGGTGGCTTATGCTACCATAGAGAAAAGATATGCTGAATACAAACTGACTTATAAGGGTCTGACAAGTAAAAGCCAGAATATTATGTTATTCACTTTTGACGATGATTTGATATCAAATGAGGATATGGTCAAGAAAATGTCCAAGGATAAGGATATAGTTTCTGCTAACTCTTTGTCAAGTATTACGAAAAAAACAAGCGCTTCACGGAGTAGCGATAAAAAGACAGTAAAACCAGTCGTCCGATAAATAGATAATTAAAAAAATGAAAAGAATACTAATACAACTCTTGGTCTTCGTTTTGATTTCAGTAGGCCTATCTGCACAGCAAGTAGATGTCATACCAAATGAGACTAGTCTAACTTATGCCGTCAATCATGGGCAAGTCAATGTAATGGAAGTAGAAGAGACTTACACTGATGCAGAGAAACAAAAACTGGCAAGTAAAGACAGAAAAAGAAATAGGAATTTTGAAAAGAGATTTCCTCATAAAATTGTGAGTCCTGAATTAGAACATCTTGGGCCAGATAAGCTGCGCCAAAAGAGCTTTCCTGTGACGAAAAACAGACCATTAGATGTTTTTCTTAACATAGATGGGTTAGATAATGGAAATGCACCTCAAGACCCAACAGGTGATGTAGGAGAAACTGTTTATCTCCAGGCTGTCAATGCTACGCTAATCGCTGCTTTTGATAAAGTAACTGGTGAAGAAGTAGGCCGA
>CAZIMH010000349.1:0-3340 GCA_964540155.1 uncultured Saprospiraceae bacterium | reverse complement strand
AATGATTTCTTTAGCAATCGATGACCAATATTCCTTTTCTCCACTAGGATCTACTTTCCAAGGTTGCAGCTTCACCCTTTTTTGTTCTAAGTAGACAGTTTTGTTAAGAATTTCTAGATGTGAGATCTGTGAGCTTAAAACTTTGTCAAGTACGTAATCAATGAGTCGCTCAATAAATGCGTCCCTCCCCTCTGAAAATTTGTTTATTGGCCAATCCTTCAGGTCAGGAATTATATGTTCATATTGTTTTGCTGACGTACCCATGCTCTTCGTAAAAGTCGTCAATTATTGTTGATTTCCTGAATAAAGGCCAAAATCTCTTCGCCACCTAATTTTGAGGTAGCAGATGTCATAAATTCCTGAGGTAACTCATCCCAGTGTTCTAGTAAATCTTTACGAATCTGTTCTATATTACTATCCAATTCATCTGCTTTGACTTTGTCTATTTTAGTATATGCAATCACGAAGGGTATTCTATTGGTGCCTAGCCAGTTTACGAATTCCAGGTCTAGTTGCTGTAGGCTATGACGACTATCTATAAGTGTAAAAACTGAATACAATGAAGCTCTTTTTAATAGGAATTCATCTATCATTTTCTTCCACTTTCGACGCATTACTTTCGAAATCCTAGCGTACCCATAGCCTGGCAGATCTACTATGTACCATTGATCATTTATAAGATAATAGTTAATAGTCTGCGTTTTGCCTGGCGTAGAAGATATCCTAGCAACCTCCTTTCTATTCAAAAGCGCATTAATCAATGAGGATTTTCCCACATTTGATCTCCCAATGAAAGCATATTCTGGGAGATCACCCTTTGGGCATTGAGACTCCTTCTCAAAGCTTCCTATAAATTCAACTGAATGTATTTTCATTAATTATTATTAAAGGAAAGAATAATATATGCAGAATAGTAGTTCTATGTTTAATCGAGCAAATATCTTTCTTATGGATACAAAGAAAACCATATTTCTATTCTTTATGTGTCTCTTTATTTCGGGGCTGGTAAGAGGACAACTTGGTGTAAGAATAGGAGGACATTCTCTGGACGTTGTTTCTCCTACTGAAATTCTCTTAGATGGCCAATCTATAAATTTCTTAGATTCTCCCTTAGGATTCCAAGCAGGGCTCTTTGGCAAATTGGATTTGAAGCTGATTACTTTAGAGACTAGACTAATGTTTCATTCTACATCAGTAAATTATACACTTAATGGCGATAACGGTACATTGGGTAGTAATATAAGGTCAGAGTCCTTTAATAATCTTGATATTCCTTTATTGATTGGAGTAGATGTTTTGTTTCTGAATCTATTTGCAGGACCTGTAGCACATATACACCTAGACGCCAAGTCTGAGCTGATTGAATTACAAGAATTGAGTGCTAGATTTTCTACTGCAGAGTATGGATGGAGGGCCGGATTTGGGGTGAATTTGAGAAAACTAGATCTTACATTGGAGTATGAAGGCAATTTTTCCAGATTTGGGGATCATATTTTTATTGCAGGCCGTCAATTTGATTTTGGCACCTCCCCTAATAGAATATTGTTGTCCTTAGGAATTGAGATTTTTTAGGTGATTATTATTGGAATGAAATTTGGCTTATGATAAGTAAGTGCATCTTACGTGCAACTGTTAAAACCACTGAGCTTGAATATTCTTCAAGCTCTTTTTTTTTGCTAATTCCAGCTATTCTAAGGAGCTCTAATTCACATTGACGGTTTGGAAGACTTCTGAATGTTCATATTCTCGAAAGTCAACTTGAGTAATCCCGGATATTCCTTGTTCTTGCATATATACCCCATATAATAAATCCATATTGGCCATAGTAGACTTGTTATGAGTTATAATGATAAACTGTGAAGCATAAGAAAACTGTCTTATCAGCTTACTAAATTTTTGAATATTGAGGTCATCGAGCGGTGCATCTACTTCATCGAATATGCAGAATGGTGCAGGTTTTAGAAGATACAATGAAAACAGAAGCGCCGTAGCTGTCAATGTTTTCTCTCCTCCTGAAAGTTGACTTAGCACCTTAGGTCTCTTACCTTTTGGCTTTGCTATTATTTCTATACCTGAGTTAAGAGGGTCCTCCATATCAAAAAGTACTAGATCGCAATCATCCTCTTCAGAAAATAGACTTCTAAATACTTCCTTGAAATTCTCTTTTACTTTCATAAAGGCCTCTAGAAACTTCTCTGTGGCATCATTGTCTATTTCCTTTATAGTATCTAACAATGAGGCTTTCGCCTCTAGTATATCATTCTTCTGAGCCTCCATGTTTTCCCATCGTTCCTGAATCTCATCATAAGCTTCCACGGCCATAGGATTGATTTCACCATAATTATCTAACCTTTTCCTGATTTTATCATAGGTGGTTAACATGTCTTCAATACTCTCTATGCCTGCTAGTACCTCATCCTTATTTATGGTTTTGATGTCTATGTTGAATTCAATTTTAAGTCTTTCCATAGAAGACCTAAGTTCAAACTCAATACCCGTAAGCTCATCCTTGAGATTATTTATACTAAGTTGACTATCGTTGGATTGTTTATAAAGTTTTTTGAGGTTGGTCTCCTTATCTGAAACAACGGAACGCTTGGAATAGAAAACTTTCTCTATTTCACCTAATTCATCTTGCTTGCTATCTCTGACTTTATATTGCTCTATTAGTTCCTTTTCTATATTTGCTAATTCCGATGTGGATTCAGATGATTTTTCTTGAAGCTTTCTAATTTCATCTGTAGCATTTAGGGTTTTAGTTTCTAGTTCTTCTATTTGGTTTTTCTTAAATGTTAGTTCTTTTTCTATGGTTGAATGCTCATTTTGGTGTTGGACCCATTCTAGCTGTGATCTATTATACTGACTGCTTACTTCACCGAAGTCTTTTGCTATTTCCTCTATCTGGCCTGACTGCTTAGAAACAACTGCTTTTCTGTTCTCTATTTCTTTGAGAAGGGTTTGCAAATTTTGTTCTTTACTTACAATCTGACTAGCGTTCCCTTCTTTTCCTGATGTAAGTAATTCTGATTTCTGGAGAAAACTCGCGATTGAATCTTCCACACTCTTTCCCATTGTGCTTAGCTGAGCATGCTGGATTTCAATTTCACTTTTTTCTCTTATGACATCTTGTACGTTATCATTTAGCCCTTCTTGCTCGATGTTGTGTAACTCAGATTCAAGACCTTTGATTTCAGATTCCAGACTTTGCGCTGTCTTATCCAATTTGGCTAATTCAGATTTTAAATCTTTTATCGCCTGTTTACGACCAATTCTTTTGCCATCAAAGAGACCTACAGATCCTCCTGCTATGATGTGCTTACTCCTATTGGATTCACCATCC